>PUMA01000017.1 GCA_003551155.1 Desulfonatronospira sp. | reverse complement strand
CAATGATCAGGGCCAAGCTGCCGGATGAGCAGAGACCTTCAGAGACCTGAGCGAGGTGGAGAGTCCCCACAGGAACTGGAAAAGACCCTTGAGGCCCTGGGAGAACTGGGGCCGGAGCTTATCGTCCCCTGCCACTGCACCGGAGAAAGGGCTGTGAAAATGCTGAAGAAGAAACATCCGGGAAAGGTCATGGAAGGCTTCAGCGGTCTGGTCCTGGAATTTTGAATGCACTTTCCCAGATATCCGAATATTTTTCAGGCACAGGCATCATCCGCGGCACCCGGCCCAGCGGGTTCTCGTCCACCTGCAATCTGCACCCGTAGCTCTTTTCCAGCAGTTCTTTGGTAAGCACCTCCTGCGGAGGGCCAAGTCCTGCCTGGATCCCGCTGTGCAGCAGAAGCAGCCGGCCGGCGTACATGGCTACCAGGTTCAGCTCGTGGGAAACCATGACCACGGTGATTCCCTTTTCCCTGCGCAGTCTGTCCATCAGATCCATTATCTTCACCTGGTGTGCCGGATCCAGCGAGGCTGTAGGTTCGTCCAGAAGAAGCAGATCAGGCTCCTGACAGATGGCCCTGGCAATAAAAACCCTCTGGCGCTCCCCCCCGCTCAGCTGATCCAGGCGGCGGGCGGACAGGTGTTCCACCTCCATGACCTGCATGGCCTGCCCGGCCAGTTCCAGATCCCTGTTGCCCTCCATCTCCCACAGACCCAGGTGCGGACTTCTGCCCAAAAGCACTGTCTCCCCGACCCTGAAAGGGAGCTCAAAGGGTACCTCCTGAGGCACGGTGGCCACGCGCCTGGCATAATCCCTGCGGCTGTATGACTTGAGCGGCCGGCCCATGATCTCCACAGACCCGGACGAAGGGGAAATCAGTCCGGCCATAAGGCGCAGAAGAGATGTTTTGCCTGCCCCGTTGGGACCGATAACAGCAAAGAACTCGCCCTTGCTGATGGTGCAGGAAATGCCGCGCAATACCTTTTGCTCACCATAACGTAAGTGGACGTTTTGAACCGCCACTGCATTCATCTCCTGGACCTCCAGAGCAGAAAGATGAAAAGGGGAGCTCCCACCAGGGCTGTGACCACCCCCACTGGCATTTCTCCCTCCTGGGGGAGGGTGCGTGCGGCCAGGTCGCAGAGAATGAGATATGCGGCCCCGCCCAGCAGGCAGGCCGGAATAAGGAGACGATGATCCGGTCCCAGTAAAAGCCTGAAGATGTGGGGAACCGCCAGGCCTACAAAACCGATAAGTCCGGACTGGCTGACCACCACGCTGACCATGAAGGAGGTCAGTACCAGCAGAACAAAGGAAACCAGCCGCACATTCACCCCCATGGAAGCGGCTGTGTCCCGGCCCAAAAGCAGAAGGTTCATGGGCCTGGCCAGTAGAAAGATCCCTGCCATGCAGGGCACAACCGCCAGGAGCACAGGCGTCTGCTCGGGGCTGATCATGGACAGATCGCCCATGAGCCAGAAAAGGACATGGCGCATCTGGGCGTCCTGGGACAGGGAGATCAGAAACATGATCACCGCCCCGAAAAAGGCGTTCATCATCACCCCGCCCAGGATGAGGGAATCCCTGCGCAGAGGAGATCTGCCCCCGGCCAGGATCAGAACCAGGCCCAGGGTGATCATGCTTCCAGCAAAAGCCGTGGCTGAGACCCCGGGGAAGGCAGCCAGGCCGGCAAACATGCCCAGAATGGCCCCTACAGCGGATCCTCCGGATATGCCCAGTATATAGGGCTCAGCCAGGGGATTGCGCAGCAGGGCCTGGAAAACAAGTCCGCCCAGGGCCAGTGTGCTTCCGGCCACAGCAGCGAGCACCACCCGGGGCAGGCGGATCTGCCAAATAATGGCCGATTCCATGGGATCGAGACTGCCTCTGTGAAAAATCACTTCCCAGAACCTGTCCCACATGCTTCCTGCTGGACCGGTGCCCAGGGCCAGGACACCCGCCAGAAGCAGAATAAGAGCAAGCACCAGGACAGATGCCAGGATTTTCCTGTGCAGGGGTGCAGAATCAGTGTCCATGATCTTCTGAAAAAAGTTCGGGATGGATGATCTGCGCCAGCCTCTCCAGGCCTTCCACCAGTCTGTGGGTGGGACGCTCAAAAATATCCGCATCCACCACGTGGACGCGACTGTTCTGCACCGCCCGCAGCTGAGGCCATCTGTGCCAGCTCTGCAAGAGATTCTCACTGCTCCTGCCCCCGGCCATGGAGGCTATGATTACAACTTCAGGGTCCATGCGCAGGATATCCTCCCAGCCCAGCCTGGGATAGCGCTCCATGTCCGCAAGGACGTTTCTGCCCCCGGCAAGGTGGATCATTTCATGGATAAAGGTGGACTTCCCGGCCCCGATAACCGGATCCGCATCCGCCTGAAAGAGTATCGCGGGCCTTGAATCCTTTTTTGCAGCCTGCTTTTGGACAAGGTCCATGCGTTCCCGCATGTCCCTTATCAGTGCCTCCGCCTTGTCCATGGCTCCCAGAACCTCTCCCAGGGCCTGGATGCTCTGCATTATTTCCTGAATATTTCCGGAATCAACCGCAAAAACAGGAATGTTCAGGTTTTCCAGTCGCTCTACGGTGTGCCTGGGATTACCGTCCCGGATGGCCAGCACCAGGTCTGGAGCAAGACTTAGAATCCTCTCCAGGTCCGGCCGGGCGTATGACCCCACTCTTGGGAGATCAGCCGCCTGGGGGGGATGATTGCTGAACTGTGTGGTACCCTTGATGATGTCCCCTCTGTCCAGGGCATAAACCAGTTCGGTTATGCTCGGGGCCAGGGAGACCACCCGTTCTACCTGTTCTGGAACCTGCACCTTTCGCCCGGTCACGTCAGTGATCTCCCTGGCCTGGGAGGAACACGGAGCCAGGACCAGACAAATGAAAAAAACTGCTGCGGCCTGGACAGAACGGCCTGAAAACACCGGCCATTTAGAATTCCTCATGAGTGAACCCCGCTCTTATTACTGCAGCTGGAAACGCACCGGAAGCCTGACCCGGCTCTTGACTGCCCGGCCTCCTCTGCGGCCCGGCTCGAAGACCCACTCCTGCACCGCCTCCTGGGCTGCCCTGTCCAGGATTGAATATCCGCTGGACTCCGCCACCTCTATCTCTTCCACGCGGCCCCGGTCATTTACCACGACCTCCAGAATCACCGTACCCTGCTGATTTCTTATCATGGCCCGGCGCGGGTATTCCGGGGGGGGATTATCCCGGTACAGGGGACGGGCCTCTTCCAGCTGCTGGTTCTGATCTTCTACAAACAGCTCTTCTTCGGGGTGTGCCTCTTTTACTGACCTGGACATGTCCTGAGCAGTCCCGGCCGGTTCTTCTTTTTTCCCGGGCCCCAGGTGCAAATCCTTATCAGGGTGAACATCCGGTTCAGGTTCCGTCTTTTCCTGCCCTTCTGCTGCCGGATCAGGCCCATGCTGCGCAGAGGATTCCTTGCGGACCTGCAGCTGCTCATCCAGAACCGGGGATTTTTCAGGAACTGGTTCAGGCTCTGTTTTTTCCTGTTCCCGCTCCGGTTCAGACTCGGGAGCCGGCTGGGACAGGGGATTTTCAAGCTCATCCGGCTTCACCTGCTTCAGAAAAGCTTCGCTGGGTTCCGGATCCTCAGGCTTTGCAAGCTCGTATTCAGAGACTTTCTTCCTGGTCTTATCCTGCATATCCTGGCGGGAATAGTGCTCCAGGCTCACTGCAATGCGTTTTGACGCTGGAGCGTCCCTGCCTGTTCTTTCAGGCTCCCGGTAACTCCCCAGGATGAACACGATTCCGTGCAGAAGAACCGCCAGTACGGCCGCGGTCAAAAGCCTGGTCATGGCCGGGTATGTTCCTCCGCCTGCAGGGAGATATGCTCTATCCCGGCCTGCCTGATCCTGTCCAGGACAGCAAAAAGATGCTGGTAGACAATGCTCTGGTCCGCTACCAGGATCACCCCGGGATCCCTGCCCTCCCGGATTTTCTCCCGGAGCATGGATGCCAGTTCATTCATGGACACCTCTTCCTGGTCAACAAAAATCCTGTAGTCCTCCTGTACAGTAATTGTCAGGCGGACATCCTGATCTATCTCCACTGCAGTGGACCTGGGCAGATCTACAGGGAAGCTGCGGTGCACGGCCATGGACAGCATGGCATAGATGAACACCACCAGGACCAGAAAGATGATGTCGATGAGCGGCAGCATCTCGATGCGCGCCTTTTTCTGGACGGGACGGTTCAGTTTCATGGGCCCTGTTCCCTGCCCTGGGCCTGCTGTTTCTTCTCGTGCACGATTTCCAGGCTGGTGGCGTATCTTTCCATTATGGAGGCGGCATCCTCCACTTTGCTGTTGAAATATTTGAAGGGAAAAAGCGCCAGGATGGCGATGCTCAGACCGGTGGCAGTGGTGATCAGGGCCTGGGCGATTCCTGCGGTCACCTCCCTGGGTTCCTCGATGCCCCCTGCCCGGCCCAGGACATCAAAGGAATAGATAATGCCCATCACGGTACCCAGAATTCCCAGCAAAGGTGCCACGGTGATCATGGTGTCCAGGACGCCGTTGAACCGCTGCATGCGCTTGATCTCCTCGCCTGCCGCCGACTCCATGGCCTTGCCCATGGAAAAGTCCCGGTGCAGGATGCCGCTTACAAGCACCCGGACAACGTAATCTTTGGACCCGGATACCTTTCCCCTGATGGCCTCCCATTTTTCATGACGGTAGAGCTCCAGAACCTCGTTGACAAGGGCCGGATCGCGCCTCACATGGACCGTGATCCAGAATATGGCCCGCTCAATAATAACCGTCAGGGCAATGATGGAGCAGGCCAGCAATGGATACATCACCGGCCCGCCGCCGATAAAATAATCATACATGGCTTTCTGGCTTTATCCTCCCTGTATTAAGCTGTTCTCTTTTGATGGGTTCTTATTCTTATCTGCTTATCCACTGACTTCAGGCACCCCACATGAGATATCCGGATCAGAACCTGTAGCGCACGCCAACCATGAATTCCTGTTCGGGCTGGGGATAATAGTTGAATTCGCCGTTCCAGGCTGAATAGTATCCGTAATCTGAATATTTTTCTCCAAAAATATTCTTGGCGTGGGCAAAGAGCTCAAGCTTGTTGTACTGATATGAAAGATAGGCGTCCCAGGTATTGTAGGAAGACATCTTATCCTGGCTGTTGGAAAAATCATCTCCATAATACCTGCTGCCCACATAGTTGTGCTGCAGCCTGAACAAAAAACCGTTGAAACGGCCAAGTTCGATTCCTGCATGAGCTTTCCATGTCGGAACCATGGGTATGGTATTGTTTTTAAACTCTCCCCCAGTGATCCTGGCCCGTGTATACCCTGCAGAACCGAACAGCTTGACCTGCTCAAAAACCGTGTAATTGAGATCGAGATCTGCCCCCCTGTGTTCTGTCTCCCGCAGGTTCTTGTTGCGCCCTGTCATAAAATCCCCGCTCCAGACTATCTCATCATCCACCTTGAACATGAAGCCCCGCAGCTCCATCAGCAGTTTTTTGGAAATGCCCCAGCGCATCCCGGCTTCATATCCCCGCTGGGTTTCATGCTTCAAATCAGTTAATATTTTTCCGTCTGCAAGTCTTATGTATTCGTCCACAAGGGGATAGCGAAAAGCCTGATAAGCCCTGGCGTAAACCTTGGAATTTTTTTGAAAGGAATAAGCCAGACCCGCGTTCCAGGCCCATTCCGAATCGCCGAGGGTTTCCCTTTGCCTGAAAGACTGGTCGAGAAAATCAATCCCTTTGCCCCTGAGGGTATATCTTGTGTCCTGGTATCTGGTCCCCAGGTTCAAAACCAGATTGTCCAATATCTCCAGTTCATTCTGCAGATATCCTCCAACTGTCCTTTTAGTGTGATCAAGATCGCTGGACATCCACCCGTCAACTCTGGCCTCGTAATCGGTTCTGTACAGATCGAGACCCAGAGTAAATCTGTTGTCCAGTCTGCCCAGCGGCCTGTCCAGCACATATTTCGGGGTAAAACCCCAGGTCTGAATATCAAAATCTATAAAGCTGAATTCTGACGCAAGATTGGATTCACTGTCCTGCCAATGATAGCTGACCTGCGCATCCAGCAGGCCGTATTCGGTGAGAAACGATTCCAGGCCCAGGCTCAAAGCCATGTCCTGATCCCTGGCGTCGTCTTCCTTGTTTACCGCCTGCTTGCGGTCATCCTTCTTTTGAGCCCTGCTCAGGGGACCGGGCAGATCATATTCAGCCTGATTGGCATCTACCTCCAGGTAGACTCTGGTACTGTCTGTAAAATCAGCCTCAACCCTGGTGAACAGACCATAACTCTCCACCTCGGAGCGGTCCCGGTAACCGCCGCTCTGGTAATGATTCACCCCAACCACCATGCCAAATCTGTCCATTCCCATGTTCACTGATGCACGAGTGCCGAAGGTGTCGAAGCTGCCGCCCATTGCTTCCATATCTCCCTGCACGCCCTTTTCCGGCCTTCTGGTGATGATGTTGATCACCCCGCCCATGGCATTGTCCCCGTAAAGGACCGCATTGCCGCCGTGCATGACCTCGATGCGCTCCACCATGTCCAGGGAAATGGTGCTCCAGCGCACATTACTCAGGTCAATGGGATTAAGCCTGCGTCCGTTGATGAGCACGGCTGTGCGGTGCTGGGATCCTTCGCCGAAACCGCCCATGTCTATTATCTGGTTCACCCGGTTGCCGGACATGTCCCGGACATGCACACCGCCTAGTCCCCGCAAAACTTCCGGCACATTATGCGCCCCGCTTTTTTCAATATCCTCCCGGTCTATTATGGTGACCTTGGCAGGGACCTTTTCCATCTCCCGCTCAAACCTGGTGGCTGTGACCACCACTTCTTCCATGACCACGGCGTCCTTTTCCGGGGCCCAATCCGCCCCCGCCCAGGCAGTCCCGGCCAAAAAGACGAAAAGAATGACGAAAACCAAAATCCTCTGCATGTTCTTCCTCCTTTCCTTGATTTTTGGACCGGGAACTCCCAAAAAAAGACCCCCGGATCGACATTCATCGACCCGGGGGTCCCTGGTTTTCCCCTTTGGATCTTTCGCATTGCCCCGGTCCTCGAGGGTTGCTTAATTCGTCCAGGCAGGTCTTCTGACTCTCGGATCATCCTAATAGGCGCGCCTTCCCGCCCTGCACCTGCTTTTCACAACCTGGAATGAACCTGAGGGAAAAGTAAGTGTTGGTCAGTGGCCATATTGCGCTTTTCGTCCCCGATTACAGCGGCGGGTCCGTTCCCGACTTGCACGGGATTCCCTGTTAAGCCCACTGTGGGCACCTGGACAATGTCAATGAACCAGATGATAAACAAAAAAAATGAACCTATAAGACACGCTTAAACAAAAAGGGATTCAAAGTCAAACGGGCCGGGATCAGAGATATTCCAAACAGGCAGCCATCCACAACAGCTGCGCAGATACAGGGAGATTCAGGCGAGATACGTCCTTGCTCCCTCGATCAACATGCATTAATGCTTCTCGAAATTCAGCATTTTTCATCCTTAGCACCGGGGAATTATATGCTTTTCATCCTGGCCTTTTTCCTGGTTTACCTGGGCATACACATCTTTACCTGGTCCAGGCTTGCCTATCAGCTTTCATTGCCGGCCCGGGCGGTACTCACCGGTTACCTGGCCTGTGTCCTGCTGGCAATAAGCCCGATTGCCGCGCACCTAATGCCAGCCGCCTGGCCCGAGCCCGTTGTATATGTCTTCTGGCAGATCACCTTTACCTGGCTGGGGGTGATATTCTATCTCTTTTTGCTCCAGCTTGCCTTTTTTATCCTGGAACTTATAATCCGTCCAGCTGCCGGCAGGCTCAGCCCCAATACATTGTTCAGGGCTGCCTGGGCCATAATAATTACATCTTTTCTTGTGGTGGGGTACGGATTCATGGAGGCTTCCAGGCCGTTGCAGGTTACAGAATACGAGCTGTCCTCTCCTAAACTGGACAGGGATCTGCGGGTGGTCTTTGTGGCAGACATCCATCTCGGGGTCCAGAAGTCCCTGCAGCGCGTGGCTAATCTCAGGGACAGAATACAGGAGCAGAATCCGGACCTGATCGTGTTTGGAGGTGATATAGTGAATGACCACCTGGAATGGATGCAGGATGAAGCCGGGATTTTGAGAGAACTTGAAGCAGAACTGGGCAGTTACGGAGTGCTGGGCAACCATGAATTCTACGCAGGCATTGAGGGCTCCAGAGATTTTTTTGCCAATGCCGGCATAAGGCTGCTTGAGGACGAGAAGAAACACATCTCGGAAAGCAATATAACCATCATCGGTATCAGCGATCCTGCTCCGTTCAGGGCTTTCAAGCGCCACCAGAAAGAAACGGTCCGCCGCCTGACCCGGGACCTGGAGCATGACAGCTACAACCTTCTGGTAAGCCACCGTCCCTGGGGTTTTGATCTGGCTGCTGAATCGGGTGTGGATCTCCATCTGGCCGGACATACCCACAAGGGGCAGATCTTTCCCTTCCGTTTTTTTGTCAGGCTTAAGTACGACCACATCTACGGCCTGCTTACCAGGAACAATGCCCACTTCATAGTAACCAGCGGCGCCAGCAGCTGGGGACCGCCCATAAGGGTCCTGGCCCCGGCCGAAATAGTGCTGGTTAGTATACGGGCAGAGTGACAGATCCTGGCCTGAAGAACACTATTTCTCCTGTTTCATGATAAACATCCAAGTGACCTGGCCCTCTGCACAGGGCAGGTAAAGCAACCCCTGCCCAGATTTGACAGCAAAGAGTCCATAAACAGGCTCAGAGCAATAAATTGCATCTTATAGCTCTTTGCCTTTTCTGTCTTTCGTCACCTGCCTCAGCGCCTCCAAAAAGTCGCTTTTGCAGGCTCATCTTCACAGCCCGGCTGAAAAATATCCGCTCTTTACTCCCGGGGCTTCACTCCACCTTTTGGAAAGCCTTTGCAGCAGCGCTGCATACCGGGCACTTGTCAGGGATCTCGTTTTCCACTGTATAGCCGCACACCGAACAGATATAGTAATCAGCCTCCTCCAGACTCTCCAGGTTGTTCAGCGCCTTCTGGTACAGCTCGGCGTGGACCTTTTCCACGTCGTTGGCGAACTGAAAACTCCTCTTGACCGCGTTGCGGCCCTCTTGCCCTGCTTCTTCGATCATCTGAGGATACATGCTCTTGAATTCATGGACCTCCCCGTCTATGGCCGCCTGCAGATTCTCCCGGGTGGTCCTGACGCCGTTCATGTGCTTCAGATGCGCGTGAGCATGAATGGTTTCAGCCTCGGCCACTGCCCTGAACAATCTGGCCGCCTGGGAATATCCCTCCTTTTCGGCCTGTCTGGCAAAGGCCAGGTACCTGCGGTTGGCCTGGGACTCACCGGAAAATGCTTCCTGAAGATTCTTGTCTGTCTTGCTCATCTTGTTTCTCCTCCTTTGCTTTCAGATAAAAATAAAGATTGATACTGGTAGTTATTACCATCTGAGCCTGGTATTCTGTCAAGTAGTTTGACATGCTTTTCAGCCTCTTTTTTCACTGAGCAGCCTTTCAAGCCCGGCATCCATTTCTTCCAGCCGTTTTACCGGATCGTGGAGCACCACACGGCAGGGTCCTGCCCGGGAACCTCTTCTACAAACCTTTTCTCAATGGCCCCCACGATTATGCCTATTACCTGCTTGATTACCGTTCTGGAAGCAATCCGCCTGGTTCGTTCAGCAGGCAGCCTGCGGCTCTCTGTCCCTGCCGAAGGGAGAGATGGCGCGCAGGCGGCTTATGATTCCGGGAAGATTGTTCAGTACCTGGTCCACTTCTTCTTCTGTGGTGTACCGGCTGAGACTGAACCTGATGGAGCTGTGCACGTGGGTGAAAGGCACGCCCATGGCCCTGAGCACGTGAGAAGGCTCCAGATTGCCTGAAGTGCAGGCCGAACCCGAGCTGGCACAGATGCCCAGACTGTCCAGCGTGAGTAGAATGGCCTCGCCCTCCACGTACTTGAAGGAAATATTCAGGGTATTGGGCAGCCTGGACCGCCTGTCCCCGTTTACCCTGGCATCTTCCACAGAGTTGAGCAGGCCCTCTTCCAGCCTGTCTCTCTGTTCGGCCACCCTTTTGTTCTCCTTTGAGACGTCCGAAGCGGCCAGCTGCATGGCCCGGCCCAGACCCACGATACCTGCCGTGTTTTCCGTTCCTGCCCGGCGTCCGTTTTCCTGGTGTCCACCCAGGATAAACGGCCTGAACGGCGCTTTCTTGCGCACAAACATGGCTCCCACTCCCTTGGGGGCATGGATCTTGTGCCCCGACAGAGTCAGAAAATCCACTGGCAGTCTGCGCATGGACAGGTCAAACTTACCAATGACCTGCACCGCGTCAGTGTGAAAGAGTATTCCCCTTTCCTTGACCACTTCGACCATTGCCTGCACCGGGTAGACATTGCCGGTCTCGTTGTTGGCGTACATAACAGACACCAGAGCCGTGTCCGGACGCAGACTGTCCCTGAGCTGCTCAAGGTTGAGGCGCCCGGAATTATCCACAGGCAGATAAGTCACCTCGTATCCCCTGCCCTCCAGGTACTTGCATGTGTTGAGCACCGCCGGGTGCTCCACCCGGGTTGTAATCAAATGGCGCTTGTCCGGCTGGGAATTCACAGCAGCGAATATGGCCGCGTTGTCACCTTCAGTACCGCCGGAGGTGAAAATGAGCTCCTCCGGGGAACAGTCCAGGGCCTCTGCTGTGCGTTGTCTAGCCAGGTTCAAGTGCTTGTGCACCTGACCTCCGAAGGTGTGCATGCTAGAAGGATTGCCGTACAGGGTGTCCATGAAGGGCAGCATGTCCTCCATGACCTCGGGAGCGACCATGGTGGTGGCGTTATTGTCCAGGTAATTGACCTTCATGCCCGGACCTCCTCCACCACTATCTGGGAATCCACACGCTCCCTGAGCTTTTTTTCCACCACTTCCTTGGCCGTGAGATGGCTGGAAGGACATCCGGCACAGGCGCCGCGGAAAGAAACCATGACTTTAGTGCCGTCAATATCCACCAGTTCCATGTCGCCCCCGTCCTTGTGCAGGCTGGGCCGGATCTCTTCGTCCACCACTTTGGTCACCAGCTGCATGCGCTTGATATTGGTCATAGGTCTGGCTGCCGGAACCGCCTTGACCGGGATGGTGTTTTGCCGGCGAGCCTCCTCCAGGAGCCTTTCTATCTCCTGGTGACAATCTCCGCAGCCTCCCCCGGCCTTGGTATAATGCGTAACATCCTCCACTGAGGCAAGATCGTTCTCCCGGATGGCCCTTGTTATCTCTTCATCTGTAACCCCAAAGCATTCACAGACCACTTCGCCCTCAAGATCACGGGCAGATGTCTTCTCTCCGCGCAGGTTTTTCAGGGCAGCCTCCAGGGCCTGCTGTCCCATCACCGAACAGTGCATTTTCTCCTTGGGCAGACCCCCCAGCTCCCGGGCTATATCCTTATTGGTTATCCGTGAGGCTTCTTCTACGGTCTTGCCCTTTAACAGCTCGGTAAGCACCGAGCTGGAAGCTATGGCGCTGGCGCAGCCGAAAGTCTGAAACTTGGCGTCTCGAATTACTCCGGATTCATCGACCTTCAAAAAAAGCTTCAAGGCGTCTCCGCAGGCCAGGCTGCCCACCTCGCCCACTGCATCAGCATCACTCATCTCCCCTGCATTTTTAGGATTCAAAAAGTATTCCTTAACCTTATCCGTGTACTCCCACATTGCTTTCTCCGGGATGGTTCATGTTTCACTATCCGGTGCAAACGCTTTTCACGCTGAATCTAACCGGTGGTTTTAATGTGTATACTTTGCCGGTCCCGGTCAATACCCGGAAATAAAATTCATACAAATATAGTCTGAAATCCTGAATTTCAAGGCCCTGCCTTCAGGAAAGTACAGCTCCAGCTTTCTGTCAGGATCATGCAGTTCCCATCCGATCATGACAAAAACTCCAGAAGATGGTAGCGCCCCTCAATTACAGCCGCTACAAAAAGCAGGGGTACGACAAAGACCAGAAAGACGCAGTGGACCCTTTTCCACCGCTCAAACCAGCTCAGGCGGACCGGATCACTCCGGTGACCCAGCCCCCTCCAGAAGCCCACTCCAAAAGCAATGAACATGGCCGGCCATTCGAATATGCCGTGCGGGACCAGCATTAAAACAAGTTCCAGCCAGGAGAACTGATCCATCCAGCCAGCAAACCAGCCCAGAAGCAGCCCATTGAAAATAGCCAGGGACACTGGCACCACCCCGAACAGGACAACAAAACACATGGCCAGATAGCTGGCAATCAGATTGTGAACAAATATTCGCAGGATAAATTCCCAGGCGCTCAGATGGACAAACTTTTCCATGAGGGACTCGAGCTGTGCTTCCAGAAAATCAAAATGGCCGGGAAGGCTCCAGGCCACTGCCGCAGCCAGGCAATAAACACCTACAGCGGCCAGGATCCAGCCCCTGGCCGCCTTCACGGTGTCCATGGCCACAGAAGTTATATGCATGAAAACTCCTTGCATGCTGCGTCTGCAATTCTGCCAAAAGGTCTGCTGCAGAGGTATTAAGAAAAAGTACCCTGACAAACGTTAAAAGGCAAGCTGGGTCAGAGTCGGGTGAACCCGTACGTACCGCCTGCTTTACAAGAATCTCAGCTGTCTGACCAGGACCAGCAGGGCGGCCAGGATGGAAGTCACACCGCGCAACGGGAATGGTTAAGAAAAAGCTCGGTCATGGGGATGAACACGCAGGTCACAGGGTCTGTTTAAAGTCGTCGAGGGTTTTTGGTATTTTGACGTTTCCAGTGAAAAAGACCAGTGGCCCTGTTCAGGCAAGCCTGAGCATTTCCAGGGCTCTGAACGATTACGCTACAGTATTGTACTGGACCCTGGCATGCCGGCCGGGCGAGGGAGCAGGATTATTTATTTTAACAGCCTCAGTCTCAAAAACCCCTGAGGGTTCAAGTAACAATGCCCGTTAGGGCCAAGCAAGCCACCGGCTATGCAGGTGGTAAATACTGACTTTGGAGGTTTTTGCAGAACCGGCTGAAGTCCATCCAGGTAGTGTCAAAAAATCCCGGGTCATTCCCTGCGTACACCGCTGCCCATCATTTGTTAACCGGCTGCCGGAGCAAGTTCTCTCTGGGTCTTTAGCTTGACTACCTTTTGTTTGATGAAAAAAGCCAGGCCCGCTGCCAGAAGAAGAAACATGCCGGCAGTCATGAACGCCGGGGAGGCCTGTCCGCCTGTTGCCGACTCTATCATCTGATATACCCTGGAAAAAACAAAGCCTCCGACTCCCCAGGATGAAAATATTATCCCGTAATTGATGCCAAAATTTTTCATACCCCAGAGATCCTTGGTTATGGCCGGAAAAATTGACAAATTGGTTCCGTAGTTGAAGCCGATGAGGGTCGCCAGAAACAGCATGGCCAGGGCACCGGTTTCCGGCGAGTCCACAACGGTCATGGCGGTAAACATCAGAATGGCTTGAAATGCAAGCATCATTATGAGCGTGTTCTCCCTGCCGATCCTGTCCGAGATGACTCCTGCGGCTATCCGGCCCACGGCATTTCCCAGGGCGAGTATCACCACAGCCAGAAAGGCCAGCTCGGCCATGCTCCTTTCAGCCAGGGAGTTGATGCTGCTTATGACCATAAGGCCTGCACCCGCACCCATGAAATAGGTCAGCCATATCAGATAGAAACTGCTGGACTTAAGCATGTCTGCGGCAGTGTATTCTTCTCCAGAACTGCTTATTGAGGCTGCGGAAGCCCTGGAAGACGGAGTGTATGCTGCAGGTGGATTGACCAGCAGCATGGACAGGGAAACCACAGTGAGGAAAAAAGCAACTCCGAATATCTGCATGGTTTGAATAAGGCCGTAACTGTCAATGAGATAATTGGACAAAGGTGAGATATAAGCCGGTGCCAATCCGAATCCTGCCACCACCAGCCCGGCCACCAGACCTGTTTTTGCCGGAGAGAACCACTTGATGGCAGCCGGAGTAGCGGCTGCATACCCGCAGCCTATCCCTGCTCCTACCATCACCCCGAAGCCCATAACCCAGACCCAGTATTCTGTGGACTGGGATATGAGCAAAAACCCCAGGCCCACCAGGATCCCTCCTATGGCGGCTGTCAGCCTGGGGCCGAACCTGTCCTGAAATTTACCTGCCGGGATCATGGAAAAGGCAAAGACAAGACAACAGACTGCATAAGGATCATTTATTGCTGCAAGATTCCAGTTGAATCCCCCATCGGCAAACTCTTCTCCAGCCAAAATGCTTCTCTGGATTTCAGACCTGAATATACTCCAGGCATAAAGGATTCCCAAGGCAAGATTTATGCCGGTCCCTGCCAGGGTTACCACCCAGCCGTTCTTCAGAGAAAGCCCTGTGGGAGTCGTCATGGATTTCTGCATGCGCATTTCCTATTTTTAAGTTTTCTCTGACTGTATCCAAAATTCGATATCCTGCGCTCCTTTCCCTTGAAAAGATTACAGGTGCGCGATCAAAAAAAAATGGGCCGGCAGCAGCTAAGCCTGTGACAGCCGGACCATGATGGCATGCTCCATCGGAGCAAAGGTTAATTTCGCGAACGTTTACAAGGCCCAGAAAAATCAGTCAATGAAAAAAAGTTCAATTTTTCACAAAAAATGAAGGGATAGGACAAGGGCGCTGGGAAAAAAATTT
>PUMA01000055.1 GCA_003551155.1 Desulfonatronospira sp. | reverse complement strand
GGACCTGGCCACTGCCCGGACCCGGTACCCCTTTTTCAAAAGCAGGGGAATAAGTCTGCCCCCGATATAACCGGTTGCTCCGGTGACCAGGATGGGTTTCAAGGTGATGGCTTCCTTTACTGCTTAAAAAAAGACTTTTTTACGGGGATGTTATTCTTCAAGGGCTGTCGGGCCTTCAAGCAGAGGCATCCGGGAGCTTCTGGCCATGTTCAGGAGCATGGTCTTGAGAACCAGGTTGTGCACGGTATAGGATAGATACCAGTATAACAGACCCCCTACTCCGCGGGGCAGAAAACGGACCGTGAGCAGTACCTCCGCCCTGGGTCCGGGCAGGTCTTTTAGCTTGAATTCCAGCATGGCCTCACCGGGCATCTTCAACTCTGCAAGCAGAAGCAGGACATGGGGAGGCTTGAGTTCCAGAACCCGCCAGAAATCCACAAGTTCCCCCACCGCCAGTCTGGACTGATCCCTGCGGCCCTTCTGCATGCCGTAGCCCCCAGCAATCCTGTCCAGGCTGGCCCTGACGGCCCAGAGCAGATCAGTGCCGTACCAGCCCCGGGAGCCCCCCATGTTCTGGATCAGGGGCCAGAACCCGGATGCTGTGCCTGCCAGGACGACCCTGTATGTGATTTCCAGAATGGATCCCCGGGCATAGTAAATATCCCCGCAGGTATACCATTCCGGTGGATTGGGATGTGAATCCCCTGTCCACATGTCCTGGATCCGGTCCCTGCACAATATCTGCATGGATTTGACCATGGCCTGCCTGCAGGTCAGGAGATTCTGGGGTATGATTTCTCTGATGCGGTGATCCCTGCATACTACAGTGTTGCGCATGCCTTGGATAAGGGGCCGGGAAAGATCCGCCGGCACAGGCGTTATCAGTTCAGCGCCCCTGGCAAGCAGGCCAGGAGTCAGAAAGGGCGCCTTGATGATCGGCCGCCAGAACAGTCCGGTCACCTGGGCATAGATCCTGAACAGATCTTCATAGCTCACGATCTCAGGCCCGCCAATGTCATATAACTCTCCGGCGGTCTGAGGCTTCTCCAGGCAGCCCACCAAGTACTGGACAACGTTGCTCACGGCTATGGGCTGGGACAGGGTACGTACCCAGACCGGAGTGATCAAAACCGGCAGCCTTTCTGTCAGGAAGCGGATAAGCTCAAAAGAGGCACTGCCTGATCCCAGAATAACAGCTGATCGCAGTATGGTGGCAGGCACAGCGCTTTTCTGGAGAATTCTGCCCACTTCGGCCCTGGATCGCAGGTGTTTGCTCAAATCAGGATGGTCTTCCCCCAGGCCGCTCAGGTAAATGATTCTTTCCAAACCCTGCTGCTCAGCCGATCCGGCCATGTTTTCTGCTGCTTCCCGGTCAGTGGCTGCAAAGTCCTGGACCCTGGAGCTCATGGAATGCACCAGGTAGAAGACTGAGCTGCAGCCCCTGCAGGCTTCTGTCAGGGAGGCCGGGTCCAGAAGGTCGGCTTCGGCCACTTCCAGGCGGGAGTGGTGCGCCCAGGACCTGCATGAAAGCCTGGTCCTGTTGCGGACCATGGCCCGCACAGGATATCCCTTGTAGAGCAGCATGGGTATCAGTCTGCTGCCGATATAACCGGTTGCTCCGGTTACCAGGACAGGCCTGTTGCTCTTGTACATTTCTTTACACTTGATATATGGTTTTTCTGCAGAAACCCATAAATCGGATCTGTTAACAAAACATCAGTGCCGTAACATTTTGACTTTACTGATATCTGTCCCCCTGGAATGCAGAAATAACTTTTGCATTGGAATCATACGGATAACTGATAAAAAAACCAGGCAGTACCCAGGGGTTCTGCAAGTGACATTCAAGCATGCCTCAAAAACGCGGTCTTGGCAAATTGAGCGCATGGCCGTTAGTGCATTTATGCAGGCATTGCCTGTGCAGGATAATTGCGCTAAATTTTAAGTCGCATCTGCTGAGCAGAGTTTTGGGCCCTGCAGGCTGACTGCTGAATTTTTATCCCCGCAGCAGGTGATTCCACAGCAAACGTTGGGGAGCCGCAGATTAATTCCTCTGTCAGAGGAGAAGCATAAGCGTCATTTCAGGAAAAATCATGGACAGCAACAGGAAAAAAACAAAAGATCCCAGATCCAACAGTTAAGGGGTTCTTCCGAGGCATTTGCCGGCTGCACCAGAAAGCTGGTGCTCATTGTGGGAGGGTCCGGTTTTATCGGCGGGGCTTTGATGTATTATTTCAAGACCCTGCAGGGGGGATCATTTGAGGTCCTGGCCCCCAACAGCAAGCAGCTGAGTCTCAGAGAGCCGGAGGACATAAAAGGATATCTAGCCAAGTACCGCCCCGACTTCATTGTAAACTGCGCCATACCTCCCCTGGACAGCGGCGCTCAGCTTTCATATGAGATCAATTACCTGGGCAGCATTAACCTTGCCAGGGCATGCATGGCCCTGGACATCCCCTATATCCATTTCAGTTCCGCAGCTCTGCTGCCCATGGGAGAAAACATCAATGAGGATGACAGTCTGCCCTTGACCGCAGATCTGCCCTATTATCCGCGTTCCAAGCTCATGGCTGAACTGACCCTGAAGCATCTGCATGAAAACCATGGCCTGGACTGCACCATTATTCGCCTGGGCGTTGTTTACGGCAAGCACGATCACAAGATCCAGGGCTTTCAGCGCCTGCTGTTTTCCATTGCTTCCCAGTCCATGATGTTTCTGCTCACCCGGCCCGGGGTCAGGCATTCTTACACGCATACGGACAAAATTCCCCCCTTTGTGCATCATGTCCTGGAAAACAGAAAAGAATTTTCCGGCCAGACCTATAATTTTGTGGATCCGGATCCGGTGGATCTGAGCAGGCTGGGACTGGCCATCAAGCTCAACCTGGGCCTGAAAAAGCCCAGAAAGCTTTATGCTCCGTATCCTTTTGCCAGGCTCGGACGCTTCAGTTTAAAGCTCTTTTTGCGTATCCTTCGGCCCCTGGGTTTTGACGGACGACTGCCTCAGGAACTCATGTTTCTGGATAAATTTTACAAGAGCCAGATCCTGTCCGTGGAAAAACTGGCCAGGTCAAGCTTCGGAATTGTTGACCGGGAAGTCAGCGTGTTTACCGAGCTGCCGGAGATCATTGCCTATTATATTGCCCGCTGGCAGCATCTGAATCTGATCTCCCCGGTGAACACGGAACTGCTTGACCCCACTCCCGGCACTGGGGTCTTTGAAGATAACCCTGAAGAGCTTCTTTCGGGGCTGCACAGCGGCAGGTACGATTACCTGGCTGATTTTGATTCTCTCAAGCGTTAGCTGGGTTCCATCCGGAAATTTTTTATTTCCGGATGAAAACCAGTTCAGATGCACCTGCAAAAAGTCGGGTAATGCATAATTCAGGAATCAATAATCTACATAACTATTTGTTTTTACTGATCTCTGACCTCTGACTTCTGACGTCCGTGACTGCAAAAATGACTTTTTGCAGTCACATCAGTTCAGTCCAGGAGCAAAATCCTAGGACTCCGGCTCAACAGGCTCAGGTATTTCAGGAGCAGGTTCATCCCAAACCGGGTCTTCGGGAGCAGGCTCGTCTGTAACAGGGGCATCGTTACAGCCAACTGCGCCGAACATGAGCAGGCCGCTCAAAAGCAGCGCAAACAAAAAAGACGGTGTTTTCATGGGGATCTCCTTTTTTGGCAGCCGGGTTAAGGCAAACATTTAATCCATGCTTCTTTTCAAAGGGGCTGATAAGAGTTCAGGATCACATAAGGACCAACTGCCGGATATTATTCTGGGATCTTTATACAAAAGCAGGAGTGCAAGTCAACCGGAAATAATGTTCAAGCAGGGCCTAACCGGAGCCCCCATGACAGGGTGCTGGAATCACCTGTTTTGTCAGGGGTGTTTCCGGTGTTGACAGCATTTTGTTCTTTTTCGTAATTTTTTCAAACCATCAACAGAAAGCAAGTAAACGGCCCGGACCCGGCCTCAAGGAGCCTGGAGCTATGAAAAAAATTAATGCAGCCGTCGTTGGAGTTACCGGATATACAGGCATGGAGCTTGTGCGTATCCTGATTGCGCATCCGGGTTTTGACCTTGTAGCGGTAACATCCCGCTCCCAGGCAGGCAAAAGCCTGACTGAGCTTTTTCCTTTTCTGGCCGGGACTGACGCGGAAATGCTCCCGGTGACCTTTCCTGATCCCGAACTGGTGGCCCGGGACTGCCATGTGGTCTTTCTGGCTGTGCCCCACGGAACAGCCATGAACATGGCTGCGGGGTTTGTGAATCAAAAGGTCAAGGTTGTGGATCTGAGCGCTGATTTCCGGCTGCGGGATGTCAAAACATACACTGAGTGGTATGGGGTAGAGCATACCCGGACCGGGCTTGTTCAGGAGGCTGTATACGGCCTGCCTGAAATTTACGGTTCTGAGATTGTCCGGGCGAGGCTGGTGGCCAATCCTGGATGTTATCCCAGCTCGGTTATTCTGGCGCTTTATCCCGGACTGAAGCAGGGTCTTCTGAATCCAGAAGGGATTATCGTGGACAGCAAGTCAGGAGTCAGCGGGGCAGGCCGTGCAGCCAAAACAGGGACGCTGTTCTCCGAGGTGGCGGACAGCTTCCGGGCCTACAGCCTGGGCAGACACAGGCATACCCCTGAAATGGAGCAGGAGCTTTGTGCGGCTGCGGGTCAAGAGCTGCGTATCTCCTTCAGCCCCCATCTGGTGCCCATGAACCGAGGGATTCTGAGTACCTGCTATGTTTACCCGGCCGGGGATATCAAGACTGAAAGGCTGCGCATGGTGTACAAAGAGTTCTACAGGGACAGCCCCTGGGTGCGAATCCTGCCTGAAGGCGTGCTGCCCGAGACCAGGTGGGTTCGCGGGACCATGTACTGTGATCTGGGATTTGTCCTGGATGTGCGCACAGGCAGGCTGATCATTGTCTCCTGTATTGACAACCTGTGCCGGGGGGCTTCTGGTCAGGCCGTGGCCAATGCCAATCTCATGGCCGGATTTGACCTGGAACTCGGGCTCAAAGATCTGCCCCTCATGCCCTGACATGCTGGACCAGCTTTTTCCAAAACCCCGGAGCCGGTATCCATGGGTTGGGCCTTTCATGTTTTGGCTGTGTGGAGACAGAATCCACTTGTTGCGTGGGGGAGCCTAAAACTCTATTCCCTTCTGGGGTGGAATGTTCTGCTCAAAGGGGTGTTTGACCACCACGATTTCTGAGATGAGATCCGCCCGTTCCTTGAGCCAGGCCGGAGCATCCCTTCCGGTCATTACAATATGAATGCCCCTGGTTTGGGCCAGGTCCAACAGGTGGGAAACCTCTTCCCGGGTGATCAGTTCCTTGCCCAGGGCATATATGGCTTCATCCAGGACCAGCAGGTCCACCTGTTCCTGGATTTTCCGCCCGGCCCAGCGCAGCAGATCAAGGGCTCCTTCCCTGTGCCGCTCGTGGTCCCGTCCGTAACGGTAGAAGCCTTTCCCGGCGGCCATAAACATGTCCTGGGAAAGAAGGTCCTTGAGAACCAGCTGTTCACCGGCCTGGTTGTCCCTTTTCAGAAACTGTCCGAAACCCACCCGGAGCCCGGCCCCCAGGGCGCGTACAGCCTGTCCCACAGCAGCAGAGGTCTTGCCTTTGCCCTCTCCGGTATAAATAATGATCAGACTCTTTTTTTTATCCTCTGTTCCCAACTCTTTACCTCTGCAATAATTTCCTCTTCGCCCTGGACCTTTCTCTCATGCATGAGCACCCGGCCGTTGCAGATGGTGCTGTCAACACAGGGGCCCTCAGCGGAAAACACCAGGTTGGAGACCAGGTTATGTCTGGGGATCAGCATGGGGTTGTTCAGATCCACCAGAATGCAGTCGGCCTGTTTGCCAGGGGCAATGCTGCCGCAGTCCAGGTCGAAAATGTGCGCACCGTTTATTGTTGCACACTCCAGGGCTTCCTGGGCCGGAAAAATAGTGGGGTCCATGCACGAGGATTTGGCCAGCAAGGCCGCGAACTTCATTTCCTGGAACATGTCCAGATTGTTGTTGGATGAGCAGCCGTCAGTACCCAGTCCAATGCAGATGTCCCGCTGGCGCATCATCCGGTAGGGAAAGACTCCCGAGGCCAGCTTCATGTTGGATACCGGATTGTGCACCACCTTGACTCCGTACTCGGCCAGCAGGTCCATTTCCGGTTCACTGACCCAGATGCAATGGCAGGCAATGATGTTCGGTCCCAGAAAGCCTATGCTCTCCAGGTATTCCACAGGCCTGAGTCCATGGGCCTGGAGGCAGTCCTGGACCTCTTTTTCTGTCTCCGCTACATGGATATGTACGAGGAGGTCATTTTCCCTGGCAAAGGTGGACAGCCAGACCAGTGACTCCTGAGATACAGTGTAGATGCCGTGGGGACCCAGTGTGAAGAGGATTCTTTCGTGACCGTTATGTTCCTTGAAAAATTGTCTGGTGCGGGAACGGAATTTTTTGGCCTGCTTGGGATCGTTGAAGTCAATGAATACCGAGGACAGGGACGCCCTTATGCCCATTTCGGACACAGCCTTGAATGTGGCCGGCATATGCCAGTACATGTCACAGAAAAAGGTGGTTCCGGATTTGATCATTTCCAGACAGGCCAGCTTGGTGCCCAGATACACGTCGTCAAAGGTCAGCCTGGCCTCAAAGGGCCAGATATAATTGTTGAGCCAGGTATGCAGGTCCAGGTCGTCGGCATAACCGCGCAGAAGGGTCATGGCTGCATGGGTATGAGAGTTGACAAAAGAAGGGAGTATGGCCTTGTCTTTGCCGTCCAGCACTTGTTGGGCCGGGTATTCAATATCCGGTCCTATGCGGGAGAATTTTCCGTCCTGGATAAGCACATCAACTAAACGGTCCTCGAGGAGCACCTCTTTTATAAGGATGGACATGGACATCTCCCGGGTTGTTTGATGGAGTTTTTTTGCTCTGGGGCTGTTCAGCAGGTGGAGCAGCTTCCACCGGAACATCCGGCACAGCCGCTTGAGCCTCTGGAGGTAACGGCGCTGGCAGATGGGCTGCCCTGGACAATGGGACCGCCGGTTTTGAACCTGCAGGCTGAGATCAGCTTTTTCGCCCCGGTATTGCCGCATTCAGGACAGCAAACTGGATCATCCTCTTTAAAAATCAGTTCTTCAAACTCCCGGCTGCAGTCGCTGCAGAAGAATTCATGCAAGGGCATATATTTTTTCCTCCCTGATAGTGGTTATCAAATTGTGTCAGTCTTCCAAAGATCTAAGTTCATTTACTGCTTCAAACAGAAAGTGGTCTACCAGGCGGCAGATCAGGTGTCCGGCTGCTATGTGGATTTCCTGGATAATGGGGGTGGAGGTTTCTTCCACCATGAGCAGATGGTTGCAGTATTCCAGCATTGCTCCGCCATCTCCGCCGCAGAGGCCCACGGTAGTGATGCGCATGTCCAGGGCCACAGCCAGGGCCTGGTTTACATTGGCGCTGTTGCCCGAGGTGGAAATGCCCAGCAGAACATCTCCGGAACGTCCCAGGGCCTTGACCTGTTTGACAAATACCTGGTTGAAGGCATAGTCATTGCTGACAGCCGTGAGAATGGATGTGTCCGTGGTCAGGGCGATGGCTGGAAGCGGGGGTCTTTCCATGAGAAAACGGTTGACAAATTCCGCTGCCAGGTGCTGGGCATCAGCAGCACTGCCTCCGTTGCCGCATAAAAGCACCTTGCCTCCGCCGGCCAGGCTCAGGGCGATAACCTTGCTGATCCTGACCAGGGTCTGGGCGTTTTGGCCGAAAAAATCCTCCCTGGCCTTCAAGCCTGCCAAAGAATGTTCCTGGACGATCTCCAGGCCCTTGTTCCTCATGACCGCTCCCTGGTAAAATTCTGCTTGCCAGTTCCGACATCATTTCGGAGAAATTTCATTTATAGGCCCTGCAATGCTTTTGGTCAATTCCCTGGAAGTTCAAATTTTCAACCAAAGATCTCTTTTCTTTTGATGCAAATTCAATTAATCTTATTTTAATTTGTAAGGTTCCTCGATGTTTGCTGTGGAATTATTATTGCAATACATTCAGTGTTCCGGAGCCGGTATTCATGGATTTGAGACTTTCATTTTTTGGTTGTCTGGATGTAAAATCCACGCATTGTGCAGAAGAACCATTTTTAATAATAACAGAAAATGGTATTTTAAATGGCCTCAACCTCCAGCCCTGTCCCAGAGAGGAGAAACTGTCTCATATTCATCGGCATGCCCGGATCAGGCAAATCCACGCTGGGCAGAAAGATTTCCCTTAGAACAGGCTATGCCTGGGTAGACACGGATTATCTGCTGCAGGCCTGGTGGGGCATGCCTCTGCAATCCATCTTTGATCACCTGGGTTTTGAGGGTTTCATAACGGCCGAGTCTGAACTGGTCAGATCCATAAACCTTTACCGGACTGTGATCTCCACAGGAGGAAGCGTTGTGTATAAGGCCGGGGCCATGGAACATCTGGGAGATCTGGGCAGGATTGTTTATCTGCGGGCCGGGCTGAAAACCATTGCCCGCCGGATTGAAAACATTGGATCCAGAGGGCTGGCAGTAAATCATGGATACGATCTCAAGGATGTTTTCCGGGAACGCCTGCCGCTGTATGAAAGGTACGCGGAAATGACCCTGGATACGGATCAGATGTCTGTGCAGGATTGTGTGGAGGCTGTAAGCGCATGGCTGGAAAAATAAAAAAGCTTATGCCCAGGGTGGTCTTTTCCAGGCTGGCCGGCCTGTACCAGCGGATGGAGGATTCCTACAACCGGGTGGCCTCTGAAATCGGTTTAACCTGTCAGGGCTGTCCTGATAACTGCTGCAACAGTTTTTTTCAGCACCACACCAGGGTGGAGTGGGCCTATTTCTTGCGCGGACTGGATCAGGCCCTGCCGGATATCCGCCAAAAAATCATCAGGCGGGCCCATGATTACGTGGACCGGATGCAGACACAACGTTCTCCAGGGAAGGAACCGCTGCTCATGTGCCCGGTTAATTTTGACGGCCTGTGCATGCTTTATCAGCATCGTCTCATGGTCTGCCGTCTGCACGGAGTGCCCAGCAGGCACACCACGCCCAGGGGCCAGACCTGGGAATTTCCCGGTTGCTTCATCTGCCGGGAAAAAACCGAACACCTGCACAACATACCCAGGCTGGACAGAACCGGTTTCTACCATGAGCTTGCCTGGCTGGAGCAGAGCTTTGCAGGGCCCGGGATAGTCAAAATGGACAGGGTTGACCTGACCTTGGCGGAAATGATTGTCAAGGGGCCGCCGTGACAAGGGGGATACATATGCCCAAGACCATGGTCTTGTTTTGCCTGATCTGGCTTTTGGCCGGATGTTCCTACTTGAGCGTCAAACATCTTGCGTCCAATCCCTTAAGACTTGATAAGCAGGAAGAGCTCAACATGCGCTACTGGAACTTCGTCTATGTCAATGAAAAGGAAAACGATCATTACCTGCTCCGGGGGATTGCTTTTCCCAGGCAGGAAAATCTCCCCGAATGGGGCAGGTGGATTCATAATCTTTCCATTGCAGCCTATTTAAGTGATGATCAGGGAGTGGTTCTGGCCCAAGACATCAAGGCCCATCCGACTCAGAGGCTTGATCCGGAAGATGGAATTCCAGTGGAGTTCCGGCTTGAGCCGAAAAGAATGCCGGAGTCCCGGGATGTCTTTGTAACATTCGGCTACCGCATGCAGCTCACTGAGGATGGTTTCCAGGATCCGGACAAAAAGCATACTCCTGCCGGAGATACGAGGGTGTTCTTTGCCAGTGAGGGGGCTCTGCTCAGGTAGCAGAGGAACCTGATTTTATAGAAGAAGGCACAGGCCCTGAGCATTGCCCGGGCATTTGTGCCTGTTAGATCAACCAAACACATACCATAGAGGCTGAGCATGACTCTGGATGATGATATCCTGCATGATGACCAGCTCTGCATTCTGGAAGAAGTGGAAAAGGGCTTCAATATCGGGATCATCGGTACCGGTCCCGGTTTTGGATCCATTATTGACCTGACCCGGAATCCTGACCTGGAGGAATTTTTCCCCAAGCTGAACCTGGTGGCGGTGGCTCACCCGGGCAGCAGGGACAGACGGCTTCAGAATGCCCTGGAAATGGGTGTAAAGGAGTTTGCCACCTACCAGGAGATGCTCAGTGCTCACCCGGAGATCAACCTGGTCATCGAACTCACGGATCAGCAGCACATGATCAGAAAGCTGCGCAATTTCCTGCCCCCCAGAATATCACTGGTGGACCACAATGCAGCCACTTTCCTGTGCGGCATGCTCATCATGTCCGAGGTCAGCAACAAGTGCAGGCTGAACCTGAGCCATCAGCAGGCCCTGTTCATGGCGGTTACTGACCAGCTTCAGGATGACATGATTTTGCTGAATACAAAGGGAGTGATCTCCGATGTCAACAGGAATGTTTGCAAAAGGCTGGACAAGGAAAAAAGCGAACTGATAGGGCAAAACTGCTGGAAGGTGTTCGCATGCTCTGACACTTCCCCTCTCAGGCGGACGGACATTGCCCAGTGTCCATTCAAGAAAACCCTTGATACCCGTAAACCCGCAGAGGCAATGCAGACCTGGATCGATGCACAGGGCAGGGCCCGGTATTTTCGTGTTTATACCTATCCGGTGTTCAATGAAGCAGGAAAGCTCAGCCGGGTGGTGGAGATGCGCCGGGACATAACAGTGCGTACGGAAATGGAAAAAAGGCTGCAGCAATCGGAAAAGCTGGCAGCCATAGGCGAGCTTTCCGCATATATCGCCCATGAAATCAGAAATCCGCTGTTCGCCATAGGCGGTTTCGCCAATGCCCTGTTGAGGCATCCTCATCTGGATGATCTGTCCAGGGAAAAGGTGCGCATCATTCAGAAAGAGTCCGAGCGGCTGGACAAGATTCTCAAGAGTATAATCAATTTTGCCCGGCCTACTAAGCCTGTTAAGCAGGAAGTGGATGTCAATAAAGTAATTCATGAGGTGATGCAGCTTTTCAATCTGACCTGCGAGGAACAGGGAGTCCAGGTAAAAATGGACCTTGATCCCGGTCTGGCCAGGGCCAGTGGCGATCCTGAGCTGCTTAAGCAGGGCCTGCTCAACCTGGTGAAGAATGCCCTGGAATCCATGGCTCAGGGAGGGGTGTTGTCCCTGAGGACCATGATGGAAGGGGAATACGTAGGAGTCGAGGTAAGCGATACTGGAAAGGGCATTCCCAAGGACCTCCGGGACAAGATTTTCAACCCCTTTTTCACCACCAAGGATTCTTCAGGCGCAGGACTGGGCCTGGCCATGACCAAAAAGATTCTGGATGACATGGGGGGCAGGATTGACCTTTTAAGCCAGGAAGGCAAAGGAACAGCCATCACTGTGCGCATCCCCGTGCTGCTGGCGGTTCCTGACAGCACAGAACAGACATGAGTGAGGGCTGGATATGCGGTTCCTCGACACAAAGAGTGGATTCTATGTCCAATCTGCCAAAATTTAGAAGGCCTAGCCCATGAATACCAGCTCTGGGTTTGTGAGCAGGTTTTTGAGCCGCTTTTGCCACAATCCCGGAGCTGAAGACACTAAATGTAATGCCTGATAATTCCACAGCAAAAGTCGAGGATCCGGAAATGCTTAATAAACTGTTTTTGTGTACTGCATGTTGCGTATCGATCCTGCTTGGAGGTTTGTGGGCGGGCATGTCCGGGGCCTGGGCCTCGCCGTCGGAGGCCTTGATTTTTCCTGACTCGGCCAGGGTATGGGAGGAGCGTTCTCTGCCGGTCAAGTCCAGCCCGGGGCGCAGCCATGTCCAGATCAGCCTGCCGGCCAGGGCTGATCCTCAGACACTGCTCATCAGGCCGGTGGAGCCTGACTCCATATCCATATCCGAGGTGCAGTGGACCAGGTCCGAGCCCCAAGAGACGGAAAGGGTTAAGGAGCTTCGCCGAAAGATAAAGGATTTGCAGGATCTGAAAAAAGAGCTCAATGCCCGGATCAAGGCCCAGGAGGCCAGGATAGCCTTCTGGGAGGCACGCAAGGACCATGCACAGGAACTGAGGCATATGGAAGAGTTGTCATTAAAGATTTTTGACAGTTTGAGCCAGGCCCATACTGAGCTGGCGGATACTGAACAAAGCCTTGAGGAGGCTTCAGGGCAGCTGAAAGAACTGCAAAGCAGGCTGGAAGAGATGACCGGACCTGAAAGCAGGGCCTGGCTGGTGCTGGTGGGCCTTGATATTTCGGCAGAGGCTGCAACGGCGAAAATGGCCTTTAATTACATTTTGAGGGGCTGTGGATGGGAGCCGGCATACAGGATAGAGGCCCTTCCCCATGAAGGCAGTGTGGCATTCACCTGGGAAGCCAGGGTGTGGCAGAGCAGCGGTCAGGACTGGAAGGGCACCCGCATCGCTCTGGCCACCCTCAGGCCGCATAAGGTGCTTGATCCCCCTGCTCTGCCTGACTGGATAGTAAGGCCTGCTCCGCACATGGGCCTGCCCGGCCCCAGGGATGCCCGGATGGCGGTCATGGAGGCTGCTCCGGACATGGCTCCCGTTGAAGAGCGCAGAGACCTTTTTTCAGTATGGGATCTGGGTGAGCAGAATCTGGCTGCCGGAGACAGGCCCAGGCTGTGGATCCAGGAACAGGAATGGGATGCTGAGTTTGTACGGCTCCTGCGACCCAGCAGGAGCAACAGGGCCTTTTTAAAGGCCTCTCTTGACCTTGAGCAGGTTCAGAACATACCGGCTGGCGAGGCCATGTATTTTCATGCAGGAGCCATGCTGGGCAGGCAGGTTTTCGAATTTACCGGTACGGAAAAGACCATCTATTTTGGCGAGGACCTCTTTGTGACCGCACAGCTGGTGACCAGGGCCAGGGGCTCCGGTGCCAGGGGGATTATCCGGGAGCGCCAGACATATTTCTGGGATTTTCTGATCACCGCAGCCAACCAGCATGATTATCCCCTGCGGGTGCGCCTGGAGGAGCCCAGGCCCATGCTGCGCGACGAGCGCATCGAGGCCTTTTTCAAACTGGATCCTGAACCGGCTGAAGAGACGGAATCCATGTTTATCTGGGAGCTGGATCTTGAGCCGGGGCAAAAGCGTGAAGTTGCAATGGAAATCGAGCTGCGCGCGCCCGGGGACATGGATATTGACTGGGGATGGAGGAGCAGGCAGGATCGCTGAAGATTACGGAGCCTGGAGCACATGGGCTACTTGTGTTCCTGAAGAAGCATATCCAGGCACAGCACGCTCAGGGCGGCTGTTTCCCAGCGCAGCACCCTGGGACCGAGACAGGCACTGACAAATCCGGCCAGGTTCAGCTCTTCCAGTTCCTGCCTGGTCAGTCCCCCTTCCGGGCCCACCACCACAACTCTTTCAGGGCTTTTGTTCTGCAGGTACACATGCAGCAGGCTCTGAACCTTTTCCTGTTCCCATAAAACCATCTTTGCCGGGATGCTGCCGGCATAAGTGATCAGCTCGTGTATGCCCTGCCGCAGACATACAATCTCCGGGATCCAGGGGTTGATGCTCTGCTTGGCAGCAGATACAAGTCTTTTGTGCCAGTTGTCTGTTGGAAACCCTTCCATGCGGCCCTGGCTGTTCTGTCCCGTCCAGAATATCACCCGCCAGGCTCCAAGCTCCACTGCCTTTTCCAGAAGCCAGGAGCGCCTGGAACTCTTGTTCCAGCCCAGGGCCAGGTGCAGCTTCCTTGAGGGTTCAGGCCGTGTCCAGATCTGTTCAGGTTCCAGCAGAACCTCTTTCCTGGTGCAGTTCTGCACCAGGAAGAACCCCATCCTGCCCTGTCCGTCCAGGATACGGACCTTCTGCCCCGGTCCCATGCGCAGTACCCGGCTCAGGTGATGGGCCTCATCCTGATCCAGGACGTATGGTTCAGTCCATTTTTCCGGGGATAAATAAAAGGTGTGCATGACAGCAGCATCAAGTAAGGATCAGGCCTACACTTATCCGCATGATAGCAGATTGTCCAGAATAAACCTGGTCACCAGCTCACCGGCCTGTTCCAGGGTCAGGTCATCGTTTTCCAGGATCATTTCCGCTTCAGGATCCATCTCAAAATCCACATCCACTCCTATGACCCGGCCCAGGCCCGGAAAGTCCCGGCCTGTTTTTTTTCTCTCCAGGGCCCTGGCATAGAGATCAGCCATAACCAAGCCTCCCGGCCTGGATTTCTCCCTGTGCATGGCCGTTTGCAGGGAGCATTTGATATGGATTTCTGCAAAGCGCCGGACCTGTCTGCGCACCCTTTGACGCATGGATATCTTGGGCCCCGAGGCATCCATGAGCACCAGACTGCCGTTGCGGGACGCCTGCACTGCTTCGTCAGCGAACAGCTCATAAGCCTTCTGTCTTTCCTCAGTGGTATACTGCGGATTGGGGAAATAGACCCTGCGCCGCTCATCCATGCGCAGGAGCAACGGTTCATATCCCTTTTCCCTGAGCCTCTCCAGGACATGATCGCAGATGCTGCTCTTGCCCGAGCCGGGGAGGCCTGTAAACCAGATCACCAGCCCGGAGTGCTCAGGGGACAGGGAAAAGGATAAAGAAGAAAGAGTGAAGAATGATGCATGCATGGTTTTCAGCAGGATATGGTTATTTTGTTATAATTAAAAAACCCTGATACCGGCGGACATCTTGTGCTTAGCATCTCATGCAGCACAGCACAACTTTGATTGTGGCCGGCTTCATGAGCAGGAAGAAGAAATAACGCATCATCAAAATTAAGGCTCCTCGACCCAACATGTGGATTTTACATACAGTCAATATATAGAACTTTATCCAGAATGCCG
>PUMA01000128.1 GCA_003551155.1 Desulfonatronospira sp. | reverse complement strand
CATGATCCGCTCGGTGAAAAACGTGGAAAACTATAACGTTATCGGTCTGCTGGACATACATGCCCTCATTGACAGCGGGCTTTACCGGTTGAGCGACATGCTGGAGCTGGCCGAAAAACAGCTGCATGAGTTCAGGGGCTCCATTGATGCCATTGTCGGATATACTGACTTTCCGGTGAGCACCATGGTGCCCATTCTCTGTCAGAGATTCAATGTGCCAGGCCCCTCCCTGGAAAGCGTCCTCAAATGCGAGCACAAATACTGGAGCCGCCTGGAGCAGAAAAAGGCCATCCCGGAGCATATTCCGGCCTTTACTGAGTTCGATCCCTTTGACGAGCAGGCCCCGAAGCAAATTCCTCTTGAATACCCCTTCTGGATCAAGCCCATAAAATCCACTGCTTCTCAGCTGGGTTTCCGCATCAACAGCCGCAAGGACTTTAAACGGGCCGTGGCAGTCATCCGGGAAAAAATAGGCTTGTTCAAGCCCTTTGACCACCTCCTGGATATGGTCAAGCTCCCACCTGAGGTGGTCAGGGTCAAGAGTTCGCACTGCGTTGCCGAACAGATCATTTCCGGGCACCAGTGCACCCTGGAGGGATACGTTCACAATAAAGAAGTACGAACCTACGGCATCATCGACTCCATCCGCGAGCCCAATCGGACCACCTTTGCCCGATATCAGTACCCTTCAAGGCTGCCCAGAAAAGTGCAGGATGAGATGACCAGGATCAGTCAGAGGGTCATGCACCAGGTGGGCCTGGATCACTCCGCCTTCAACCTGGAGTTCTTCTGGAATGAAAAAAAGGACAAAATCTGGTTCCTGGAGATCAATACCCGCATCCCCCAGTCCCACAGCGATCTCTTTGTCAAGGCGGACGGGGTATCCAACCATCAGGTCATGCTGGATGTGGCCCTGAACCGGGACCCTGCTTTTCCCAGGCGGCAGGGGAAATTCCGGGTGGCAGGCAAATTTTTCCTGAGGGAGTACCAGGACAAGCTCATTACCGGAATCCCCACCAGAGATGATCTTGAAGATCTAAGCAACAGGATCCCCGGAACCCTGGTGGATGTGCAGGGCAAAGTGGGCATGAAGCTTTCGGACATTCCGGAACAGGACAGTTACAGCTATGCCACGGCCTTTATCTACCTGGGAGCAGACAGCCAGAAGGAGCTGCTGGAAAAATTCAAGCAGTGCCGGGAAATGCTCAGGTTCCAGTTCCAGGATCTGACCATCCCGGCAGTCTCTCCGGAAAAGGCCATGGAACAGGTCCCGGAATCAGAACCCAGGGTGGCCATCCAGGTCCTGACTTCTCCCGTGGAGCTGCCTTTGGAGGAAGATATCCCCATGGCTGGCGGGGTGCAGGATATGACCAAACCGTGATGAATATTCACAAGAACCAGAAACTTTCCAGCAAAATACTTTAGGATACGCCTGCAAAAAGTCCAACAACAAGTTTTGGTTCAGCAAACTGTATCGCATAACCTTTTGATTTTTTCTGTACTCTGTCCTCCGTCATCTGCACCTGCAAAACTGACTTTTTGCAGGCGTATCCTATAGAAGGCCCCGCTCGCCCAGATTGCCGTAGCGGTGGTAGCTGTCACAGACAGCCTGCTCCTGGAGATACTGAAGCAGTTCGATGCGGCCCTCCATGAACACCGGCAGCCGGGAAATATAGAACCCTGTTTCCGCTGCTTTTTCATAAACCATCTGTGGCACCCGGCCCGGTGCAGCATAGCGGATTCGGTCAATTGTTGAAATCATGTCGCAAAGCTGTTCATCCATTTGCTCCGTGATCAATACGTCCCGGAAAAAATCCTTTCCGTGGTGACCCGCGATAAAGCGCGTCAAGACGTTTTCCAAGCCTTCCGGCAGACTGACCAGGGGCTTGCATCCGGTAATCAGACATGCGGCCGTGCGGGCCAGCAGCTCAAAAAGGCTGTCCTGCCCATGCACCCGGACAGCAATCCGGCCTTTGGGCAGGTAACGCAGGTAATTATCCTGTCCGCGCAGGTGAAAAAAGTCGTGCTCCCTGGAAAATTCCTTTTCCCAACAGTACAGGTAGCTTTTTACCGCGTACACGGTTCTGCGGATGTCCTGGGCAACAGAAGGATCAAACCGGTTCCAGTACAGATCGATATCCCACTGATTGACGATCCAAAGCAGATAAGAATCCGAATCAATGGACCCGCTCTGGGGATAGCGGTCTTCGGTAAAATTCATGAACTGGCATACGTAATTGGGGCTCCCCGCCTTGATCCCCGTACCCAGGGCGGATTTGCCCATTCCTCCGAACGGCTGGCGCAAAACAATGGCCCCGGTGGTCCCCTTGTTGATATACAGATTGCCGGCCCGGATCTTGGCCTTCCACTTTTCCTGCTCCCGGCTGTCCAGGCTTTCAATGGCCGAGGTCAGGCCGTACCCGGTCATGTTCACCAGCTCAATGGCATGGTCCAGGTCTTCCGCCTCCATGACGCCGATCACAGGGCCGAAAAACTCTGTCATATGAGTATAGCTGCCCGGATGGACCCCCCACTTGATGCCGGGTGACCAGATGTAGGGGTTGGTTTCTGAGGCTTTGGGCTGAAGCGCCCAGGATTCGCCTTCCTCCAGCTCAGTGAGCCCCCGGAGCAGATCACCCTCAGGCGGGGAAATGAGGGGGCCAATCTTGTTTTGAAACTCCCAGGCCCCGCCGACTTTGCAGCTTCGGGCTGCATCCACCAGCTGGCGGCGAAACAGTTCGTCTTCATAAACTTCCTTTTCCAGAATGACCAGGGACGTGGCGGAGCATTTCTGGCCGCTGTTGCTGAAGGCTGAATGAATGATGTTCTTGATGGCCTGGTCGCGATCGGACATGGCGGTGACTATGGTGGCGTTCTTGCCGCCGGTTTCAGCGGCAAGCTGCACGTCCGGCCTGTTCCTGAGAATCCGCATGCCCGTATCCGTGCCGCCGGTCAGGATTATATAATCCACGTCCGGATGCCCGATGAGAACGTCGCCTGCCGCGGCGCCTGAGCAGGGAATGAACTGCAGGACCCTTCTGGGTACCCCGCCGCGGTAAAAACACTGCACCAGTTCCCAGGCGGTAAGCACTGAGGAGGATGCCGGCTTGAACAGCACTGTGTTTCCAGCGGCCAGGGATGCCGCGATCCCGCCGCAGGGTATAGCTATGGGGAAATTCCAGGGGGTGATGACCAGCCCCACCCCTTTGGGCGAACATGAGACAGATTGCAGGCCTTCATAGATACGGGCGCTGTGGGGATAGAACTCGGTGAAATCTATGGCCTCGGACACTTCCGGGTCGCTTTCGGTAAACAGCTTGCCCCAGTCGGCCGCCGCCGCACCGATCAGGTCTCCCCGGGCACGCCTGAGTTCGTGGCATACCCTGTCGAGGATCCTGTAGCGCT
>PUMA01000191.1 GCA_003551155.1 Desulfonatronospira sp. | reverse complement strand
TTTTCTTTTGGCAAGGATATCAAGCAATTATGAGGAGGCGTATCTTAATACGTTGACGAAGAATTGTGCAGATTGACGCAGCCAAAAGGAAAAAGAACCGTTTCCGGATGAAAACTAATTAACAGGAAGATGCGAAAATGATATTCAGACAACAAAGCCTTTCAGTGGCTTCAAATAACGGGATTAGCAGCTATCTGAGCCAGCTGGGCAGGCTTCCTGATCTGTCCTCTCTGGAGGAATTCGATCTGGCCAGAAGGTATCAGGAACAAGGGGACCAGAAAGCAGGAGAGCGTCTGATTTACTCTCACCTGCGTCTGGTGATCAAAATCGCCCTCAAGTTTAAAAAAACCAGGTGCACGTTGGCTGATCTTATCCAGGAAGGCAATGTGGGGCTGGTTAAGGCCCTGGACAAGTTTGATCCGCACAGGGGAATAATGTTTTCCCATTATGCCTCCTTCTGGATCCGGGCAAATATCATGAAGTACATCATGGACAACTGGTGTGTGGTCAAGCTGGGGACCACCCGGGCCCAGCGCAAGCTTTTCCACAATCTGGGCAAGGAAAAAAAGAGACTGGAATCCATGGGCCTGACTTTTGATGAGAGGAGCGTATCACAGAGGATGGAAGTCCCCCGGTCACAGGTATTGGAAATGATTCAGCGCATGGAGCAGCAGGATCTCTCTTTGGACACTCCTTATAATGACGATTCCGGCGTTCCGCTAATGGACACCATACCGGACAGGAGAAAGGGGGCTGAAGAGATCTTCCTGCAGGGGGAAACAGTTCGATTGTTGCGGCACAGTATCAGGGAGCTGATGCCTGAACTCTGCGAAAGGCAAAAGGATATTGTCCGTCTCAGGCTTTTGACTGAAGACCCGGCTTCCCTGCGCGAACTCGGCGAAAAACATGGCTTAAGCAAGGAAAGGGTACGCCAGCTCGAATCCAGGTTGCTGGACAGGATCAAGAACCGTCTCCAGTGCAAAATTGACGATTTTTCCGGCGAGTGCGTTAACTGCGCATGAAACGTGGCACAGTCATGGCCTGTTGCGGTTGATTCGGCACTGGAAAAATGAACAGTACCCTGAAGCCTGATAAACTCTACATGGCATGTATCTTCCGGGCAAATGTTCAGAAGAAAATTGCAAAGGAGGTTTTGTAATGCTGGAATTTCCTTTGGAAAAAAAGTGTGCAACAGATTCAAGGTGGCCGCAATTTTATTTAGACTGCAGCACCTGCCCTGACTATGATTGTAATTTCCAGGCAGGTAATGATTTTTTCAGTGTTCACATAACTATAACAGGCCCTTCTGATAATCCTCCCTATCTTGCAAGAATTTATTGTAGAAATGGAAGGATAGGACGATTTTTGATAAATTTATCCAGATTTTCATCAGATGATTATATCACACTTTATGGGAATATCAATATTCGTTACAGTGACATTATCGAGTGGAACAATAATAACGTAAGAAGCCTTGGCTTAGTTGACATTAATGGGCATATACTAAGATTGAACATGTTTTACACCTGTCATGACTTTCAGGAATCATTGAAAAAATACCTGCAGACCAAAAATATAAAGCATATAGAGTCATACATAGGAGGTTCACTTTTAACAAAACAGATATCACTGCAGAAATTTTTAACTCCAGAGCATACAGGATGATTCCACATGACATGACCAAAAGCTGTAGAATGAAAAGAACGAGCAACATTCAGCATAAGGAGCTAAAAAAAGATCATAGGGATGGTTTGATGAAAAATTATTCTTTTGTGGAGAAAAAAATTAATTTTAGGTATTGTTAATCATAATGAACTTAACAAGTTAACCCTGCAAGGAGGCTAATATGTGGGTTTGGGTAGCCAGATGGATCAAGAAGGAAAGCAATCAGGAAGAGGTAAGGGGTGACGCGAAGAAGGTCAGTGATCACTGGCGGGAAGTAGCCCTGGACGTCGGCTTTGATCCGGACAAAAACGTCACTGTTGAAGAGGCTGACAGACAGATCAGGGTTGGCATCAGCGAAGAGATGGACATGGAGTTTCGTGAAGGCCCCGGGGGCTGGCGCTCCGATTGAGCCGAACGCAAGGGCGGGTTTGAGCATTGTTTCTGTCTCCATTCCTGATCTAAACGTTCATGGTGCAGCAGCGACAAACGGAACAAAACGATTCCGGTCATCATGTTTATATGCCTTGACATAACTAGTGTTGATGTCTTAGCATCATTTTTATGAGAACAACATTAACCATAGACAGAGATGTGCTGGAACAGGCCAGGGCTGTTTCCACCAGGTGCAAAATCCCGTTAAAGACCGTGATCAATGAAGCGCTCAGGGCTGGTCTGAAAGAAGTGGAGAAACCTGCCCTGCAGCGGGATTACACTACCATACCGCATTCCATGGGGCTCAAGCAGGGAAGAAATCTGGACAACATTCAGGAACTCCTGGCTCAGGTGGAAGGCGAGGATGCCAGGTGATACTTGTTGATGCCAACATTTTGCTTTATGCCGAGGACAGCCTTCACCCCAGGCATGACGCGGCCCGCAGCTGGTGGGATGCGCACCTTTCAGGCACCCAGCCGGTATGTTTCTGCTGGACAGTGCTTTCGGCGTTTATCCGCATTGGCACCAATCCCCGGGTATTTGAACGCCCGCTTTCCATAGACCAGGCAGTTTCACGGGTTCAGAGCTGGCTGGATCAGCCCTGCGCTAGAATTATCCGGCCAACCGATCAGCACTGGACACTGTTTCAAGACATGCTGATCAAGGGGCAGGCTTCGGCCAATCATGTCACCGACGCTCATCTGGCGACCCTGGCCATTGAACATGGCTGTATGCTCGCCTCTACTGACTCTGATTTCGCGCGTTTTCCGGGCTTAAAATGGCATAACCCCCTGGCATGAGGCACAATCCATAGGTGTAAGCACTGCAGTGTCCGGTTCTATCAGAGTACAGTCCTGGCCAGGTTCATATGCTGCCCGAAGCCCTTGACAGATTCCATCCTGTCAGAGAACAGTTAATCGTGGGACAGGCGTTTTTGATACACCGGGGATTGGAGAGCGTTATAAAGACCATGCAGGCGGTCGGTTTCCATGGCGAGTTGCGGCAAGTGCAGGATTTGCCCGTAACGCACGATGATGGCCACTTCATCCTAAACTCGCCTCTTTTGCCGCCTTTCTCGGAACGATAGATCCGGCTCAGGATAATCTGTAACACAAGCACCTCCAAAGAAGCTGGTGGATGTAAACAGATTCGGTTTCGTGGACTCGCGGGCAGACTGATGCTCATTGGGCCTGACCTGAGCAATGACTTGATATTCTTGGCAAAGTCTGCAACTATTATAAATAATATTTTCTTGAATTGGAGGTGATCATATGCAGATACTGGTTCTTTATTATTCCAAGTCAGGGAATACCAGGCAGCTGGCCGAGGCCATTGCCCATGGGGTGGATTCTGTGGGTGGAGCCCGGGCAGTGCTCAAAACCACTTCAGAGGTGACCAGGGATGATTTTCTAAGTTCAAGCGGAGTTATTGCCGGATCCCCAGTCTATTTCGGGGTAATGGCTGCAGACCTCAAGAGGGTAATCGACGAATTCGTAACCCTGAGAAAAAAGATGGAGGGCAAGGTGGGCGCGGCCTTTGCCACTTCCGGCGATCCTACAGGGGGCAAGGAAACCACCATGTTTTCCATTATCCAGGCCCTGATGATCTATGGGATGATCATAGTGGGTGATCCCATGAGCGCCACCGGTCACTATGGTACAGCCTGTGTCGGCGCACCTGACGACATGGCCAGGGAAAACGGGGCCAAGCTGGGCGCCAGGGTGGCTGAGACCGCCCTCAAGCTGGGCTTCTGATCAGGCACGGCTTGATTCACTTGAGCACAGGAGATTTGTTTATGCGCATGCGTACCTGCGTGGACCCCGCAGGAGTGTTCCGATACAGGGTGCACCAGCCCTCGTACCGGGTGCACAACCTAAGGCAAAAAGACCACCTTTTTTGCCTGGGCAGGCTGCCTGACAGCTCAGAAGTATACAACCGGATCAATTTTCCGGATGGAGACCTGGAGGTGGAGCAGGCCTCCATGGTTTACGAGATACCCAATGCCTTTCCCTTCAGGGGCACCACCTTTATTGACTCGGCCCGGGCCGGGGCAAGAGCCCTTGACCCTCTGTCCATACGCATTGTTTGGCCGGGCAGGACCTCCATGACCCAGGCCCTGGAGTCATGGTCCGAAAAACAGGGGATTTCCCCGGGAGCCGCACACAGTCTTTTTCAGGACCTGCCGCCTCCGGTACTTCTGGCACTGGCAACCACCTCCACGGACCCTGAAGACCTGGTGGTCCTGGCCGGTCTGGCCTGCGAATTCACTGACGCCGGCCTTGCCTATAAACGCCTGGACGACAGGCTGGTGCCGGTAATCCACGACCGGGACCTTTTCGAGGCTGTGGGCAACAATCCCCATCTTCCCGATAAATACAAAAAAGCCATGCTTCTTTGCCCCGGTGTGCAGGGACCCAGCGAGGTGGTGGGGGACTTCCTGGACGAAGCAGGCAGAACCCGGGTTTTTGAGTATCTTCGCCGCAACAGCTATATTCCCTGGGGCCATTACGCCTCCAACATGTCTCATGAGGCGGTGCGCTACAGGGCTTCGGACCTGTCCCTGGAAGACATGCACGGCCTGAGGCATCTTTACTACCAGAGGACTTTTGTGCGCCTGGCCGCCCAGGCAGGTCTTGAGCCTCCAGCATCAGCCATGGCCGCAGAGGACCTGGATGAGTTGCGGCAGAGGATACTTGACCGGCTCAGGGAAGAGAACAGAGGTTCTTTTCTGACAGGCACTCTGTGGGGCTGGAATTTCGGTTTCGATTTTGCGCCTACCCGGTACAGGCTGCATGGCTCCCACCAGCAGGTCCACCAGCAGCATGCCATGGTTCCAGGCAAGGCCCAGGCCGGCCGCAACGGGGAATTACTGGAGGAGCAGGATCCGGCCTTCGGGGCCGGGGACATGGTGGCTGAAGTTGTAACACAGTACCATGAAGAAACCGGCAGGGACTATTTTGAGGATTATGCCTGCTGTCTGCGCTCCAACCGGCGTATGGATGGACATTCCGGGGAACAAAGTCTCATTGTTTACGAAGACGGTCAGGTCATCCTTTTTGTCCCCAAGGCCCAGGTCTCCCAGTGGGAGCTGCAGCTCATGCCTTTGAGCAGGACGGGCAACATTCTGGAGGCGGACAGAGACTGCAGGGAGTCTCTCAACAGAGCAATTCTTCTGGCCCTGCAGATCCTGGAGGGTTTGGGAGCCAGGATGATAACTTCCATTGAATATTCCAAGAGATTTACAGAACAGGACAGTTCTCAGCGGCTTGTTTACTCCTTTCTGCCCAAGCTGCCATGGTCGCCGGGATCTTTCAGCGAGGCCCAGCACAGATTTATCTGCGGGCATTACCCTGAAGACTTTGCAGCAGCCTGCCGCCACCAGCTCGTGTAGATATTTTGCAGCAAGGCCTTCCAGCGGGTTGCATAAAAATCAGTTAATTCGGGCCGGCAGGTCAGGTTTAACCGAACCTTCTGGCGATTTCCCTGGCCGGGATAAGGCCTGTGGCTGATGCGGAAACAATGTTGCCGGCCACGCCTGCCCCGTCTCCGGCCACAAACAGACCGCTGACAGCGGTCTCCAGAACGCTGCTGGTTTCAACCTGGGTGGCGAAGAATTTGATCTCCGGGGCATAAAGAAGAGTTTCCTCGTTGGACACCCCCGGTACAACACTGTTGAGTTTTTCAAGGCCTTCAACAAGGTTGCGGACAATACGTTCGGGAAGGGCCATGGCAATGTCCCCGCAGGTCACGTTCTTCATGGTGGGTTCCACAAAGCTGTTTTGAATCCTGTTCCAGGTTGAGCGGCGTCCCCGCATGAGATCACCGAAACGCTGCAGAATCGGCTTGCCGCCGCCGATGATGGTGGCCAGGCGGCCGATGGACTCCCCGTAGGCCTGGTTGTCGGTTACAGGTTCATCCAGGACCACCTTGGAAAGCAGTGCGAAATTGGTGTTATCCGATTTTCTGTCCATATAGGCATGCCCGTTGACGCAGACGAATTCCTGATAGTTTTCAAGAGCTACGAAACCTCCAGGGTTGGTGCAGAAGGTGCGAACCTGGTCATCGTAGGTGTTGGTGCGGATAAAGAAGGACGGGTCATAGATTATATTGCACAGATCGCACATGACATCCGCACGGACCTCAACCCTTACCCCAACTTCTATTCCCCTCTGAGAAAGATTCAGGCCATGCTGCCTGGCCAGGCTGCCCATCCACTCCGCCCCGACCCTGCCCGGCGCAATGATCACGCTGGGGGCATGGTATTTCCCCCGCCTGGTAACAACTCCTTCTACCTTGCGATCTTTAACCAGGACATCCTTTACCTCTTCTGAAGTGTGGATGGTTATACCCCTGTTTTTGACGTAGTCGGCCAAGGCCGAGATATGTTCCGGCAGGTTTTCGCTTCCCATGTGCTTCTGCCTGATAAGCAGCAGATCGATACCGTTTTTAAGGGCGTTTTTGCGGATACTTCTGGCGGCCTCCATGTCCGTGGGAAAGACTCTGCCGTCCATATTGAACAGGTTGAATATCTTTTCTGTCTCATTAATGAGTTTTTCAGCCTCGGAAACCATCATGAACTGGGTCAGGTCCGTTTTTCCAAGCTTATGAATAAAGTTGAGCTTGCCGTCGGAAAAAAGGCCTGCCCCTCCAATCCCGGACATGATATTGCAGGGTCTGCACCGTATGCATTCCTGGTTTCCTGCAACGGGGCAGCTCCTTTTATGGGAAGGTTTTCCCTTCTCCAGTAAAAGCACATCAAGACTGGTGTGTTCGCTGAGGAAATAGGCCGCAAACAGCCCTGCAGGGCCTCCGCCCACTATGATCACGTCGAATTCTTTCTTTCCTGATTTTTTCCGGGGCATTTTTCTTCCCATGATGCTCCTGCAAAAAGGCTTTTTTCGCGCGAAAACAGGTGTCTTTTTCACTCTAGCCCCAAGCACGCCGGCTTGCAAGTCCTTCCCTTAAGCCCGATTTAATCTGAATTTCAAAGGCCGACAGGCAGGACAGGCTGATATCTTGAGTTTAAAAATACGAACAGCTGTCCAGAGAGCCAGGGCTTTAAAGCCTTATTCTTTTCTTGACAAAATATTCTCCATGTTGATAGATATTCACGCTTAGCAGCAATGCAGGCGCGTAGCTCAGGGGGAGAGCACTTGCTTGACGCGCAAGGGGTCAGGAGTTCAAATCTCCTCGCGCCTACCATCCTTACTGTCTTTTCAGGGAGGCCCCAGCCTCCCTTGTCTGTTTATAGACTGGAGATGAAATGGTTAAAGTGTCCGGAGCCCCGGAAGAAATCCAGTTAAGCGCCGGGGCTACCTGCCGGGAAATCCTTTTCAAGGCTTTGTCCCGAAAAAAATTGAAAGAAGTGGTAGCCTGCAAATGTCAGGAGCGGATTTACGACCTGACTTCGGAGCTGGGCGAGGATTGTTCCAGCCTGGATCCGGTGCTTTTGTCCAGTCACGAGGGGCTTAAGATCCTCAGGCACAGCGCGGCCCACATCATGGCCGAAGCGGTCAAGAAGCTTTTTCCTTCGGTCAAGGTTACCATCGGGCCGGATATTGAGCATGGTTTCTACTATGATTTTGACTATGAACGGCCCTTTACCCCGCAGGATCTGGAGAAGATAGAAGCCAGGATGGCCGAGAGCGTGTCTGAAAACAAGCCCTTCGAGCGCATGGTTGTCTCCGTAAGGGAAGCTCAGAAGATTTTTCTGGAGCTTAATGAAACATTCAAGCTGGAGATACTGGACGAACTGGACGAGGACCAGGTTTCTCTCTATAAACATGGCGATTTTATTGATCTGTGCCGGGGTCCTCATCTGCCTAGCACAGGCTATGTCAAGGCATTCAAGCTGACTTCGGTGGCCGGGGCCTATTGGCGCGGGGATGAGAAGCGTCCCATGCTGCAGAGGATTTACGGTACAGCATTTGCCTCAGAAAAGGATCTGAAAAAACACCTGGACCGGCTTGAGGAAGCCAAAAAACGCGACCATCGAAAGCTTGGGGTGCAGCTGGATCTGTTCAGCTTCAGCGATGAAGCTGGTCCGGGAATGCCTATTTTTCATCCCAAGGGTGCCCTTGTCCGGACCATCCTGGAGGATTTCGAACGCAAGGAACATTTAAGGCGGGGATATCAGATTGTGCAGGGCCCCCAGATTCTTCGCAGGGAACTCTGGGAAAAATCCGGGCATTATGATAACTACCGCGAACATATGTATTTTACACACATTGATGACCAGGTTTACGGGATCAAGCCCATGAACTGCCTGGCTCACATGCTCATATACAAGTCCAGATTGCGCAGCTACAGGGATCTTCCCCTGCGCTACTTTGAACTGGGCCGGGTGCACCGGCACGAAAAGTCCGGAGTGCTGCACGGCCTGCTCCGGGTAAGGGAATTCACCCAGGATGATGCTCATATTCTTTGCCGGCCTGATCAGCTTCAGGATGAAATCATTGGTGTGGTAAGGTTTGTCCAGGACGTGATGAACCTCTTCGGTTTTGAATATGTAGTGGAGGTTAGCACTAGGCCGGAAAAATCCATCGGGTCGGGAGATGCCTGGGAGAAATCTACCGCGGCTCTGACCAGGGCCCTGGAGGTGATCAAGCTGCCCTACGGCATCTGCCCCGGGGAGGGGGCCTTTTACGGACCCAAGATTGATATCAAGCTCAAGGACGCTTTGGGCCGCAGATGGCAATGTGCTACAGTGCAGTGTGACTTCACTCTGCCGGAGCGCTTTGACCTTTTCTATACCGGGGAGGATGGTCAGAAATACAGGCCTGTGATATTGCATCGGGTGATTTTGGGTGCTATAGAAAGATTTTTTGGTGTTCTTATTGAACATTTCGGCGGAGCCTTTCCCACGTGGCTGGCCCCTGTTCAGGCCAGGATCATGAATATCACCGGCGTCCAGGAAGAGTATGTGCATTATTGCGCCGCAACTCTCAGGGATCAGGGCATCAGGGTCGAGCTGGACGTGCGCAATGAAAAGCTGGGATACAAGGTTCGTGAGGCCCAGATGGAAAAGATACCCTATGTTCTTGTGGCTGGAGACCAGGAAGTGGAAAAGTCCGGACTCAACGTCCGCATGCGGGGCGGAAAGAATCTGGGGATGATGAGCATTCAGGACGTTGTCGATCTCATATATCAGGACATGGATGAACCATTTAAGAAGGGAGGATTGAGTTATAGATACCTCTACTAAGGCTCGCCGCAACAAACAGATCATGGCGAGAAAAGTACGTGTAATCAATGTCGACGGTCAGCAGCTGGGTATAATGGATACAAGCCAGGCCCTGGACATGGCTCAGAGTGTGGGATTTGATCTGGTGGAGGTTGCCCCCAATGCAGACCCCCCGGTCTGTCGCATCATGGATTTTGGAAAGTACCAGTATCAACAACAGAAAAAAAAGCAGGAAGCCAAGAAAAAGCAATCCAGGATTCAGATCAAGGAAATCAAGGTCCGCCCCAAGACCGATGACAATGACCTTCAGACCAAGGTCCGCCATATCCGAAGATTTATTGAGGATGGTGATCGGTGCAAAGTTTCAGTTTTCTTCCGGGGCCGTGAAATGGCCCATAAGGAACGCGGTTCAGATGTTTTGGAAAAAATAGTGGAAATGACCTCGGACGTGGCCAAGGTCGAGCAGGAACCTCGCTATGAAGGACGAACCATGCACCTGCTTCTAGCTCCCGTGAACAGCAAAAAAATTCAAGCTTAACTTAAGTTTTAAGTTTTCTGTCATGAAAATGATTACATCTGAATAGTTATACTGCAGGAGGGGACAATGCCCAAGATAAAGACCAACAGGAGCGCAGCCAAGCGTTTTTCCGTAACCGGGAGCGGAAAGGTCAGGAGACGGCAGCAGAATATGCGGCATATACTGACCAAAAAGAATTCCCGGAGAAAGCGCAGGCTGGGCAAGACAGCCCTTGTGGACAAGGCCAATATCAAGGCAGTAAAGAGAATGCTGCCATATTCATTCTAACATTTTTCATAAAAGCAGGCATCCCAAAGGAGATGATTTATGCGGGTCAAAAGAGGCAAGACCGCTCACAGGCGGCATAAAAAATACCTGGAGATGGCCAGGGGATATCGGGGGTCCAGGAGCAGGCTGTACAGCACTGCGCGGGAGACCGTGGAAAAGGCCCTGTGCTATGCATATCGTGATCGCAAGCAGAGAAAGCGCGATTTCCGGAAATTGTGGATCATCCGCATAAATGCTGCAGCCAGGGAGCACGGGCTGTCCTACAGCCGGTTCATGAACGGCCTGAGCAGTGCAGGGGTTGAACTCAACCGTAAGGTGCTGGCTGACATGGCGGTAAACGAAAAAGCCGCTTTTGCCCGGCTCACGGAGATAGCCAAGTCCGGGGCCAACTGATGAGCTCTGCGCAGGAAATCAATGCCAGTCTGAAAAGCCTGATCCAGGAATTCGAGGAGATCCTGGATCAGGCTTCTTCTTTGCAGGAAGTGGAAGAGGCCAGGGTGGCCTTTTTGGGCCGCAAGGGAAGGCTGGCCGGGATCATGTCCAAGCTTCCAGGGCTGGATCCCCATGATCGTCCTCAGGCGGGCAGGACCGCCAATCAGGTGAAATCCGAGCTGAACAGGCTCCTGGAAGACAAGAAAAAGGTCCTGGAAACAAAGAGCAGGTCCGTGCAGGATACCGGCTTTGATCCTTCTCTGCCCGGCCGCATTCCCGATGTGGGATCTCTTCATCCAGTCACCCGGGTGGTCCAGGATATCTGCAATATTTTTGTGGGGCTGGGATTCGATATTGTCACCGGCCCTGAGGTGGAAACCGATTTCTACAATTTTGAGGCCCTTAATCTGCCTCCCGGGCATCCGGCCAGGGACATGCAGGATACCCTTTACATCACTGAATCCCTTGTCCTGCGCACGCATACATCTCCTTTGCAGATCAGGACCATGGAAAAAAGAAGCCCCCCCCTGGCAGCCATTGCCCCGGGCAAGGTGTATCGCCGGGATTCCGACCTGACGCATACACCCATGTTTCATCAGATCGAAGGCTTTCTGGTGGATACCAGGGTCAGCATGGCTGATCTGCGCGGGACCCTGACCGCTTTTGCCCAGCGAATATTTGACCCGGGGGTCAAAATCAGGTTTAGACCAAGTTTTTTCCCGTTCACCGAGCCCAGCGCAGAAGTGGATATAAGCTGCGTCATGTGCCAGGGCAGGGGACGAGTCCATGACGGGACCGCCTGCAGGGTGTGCAAGGAAACCGGCTGGGTAGAGGTTTTGGGCTGCGGCATGATTGATCCCGAGGTTTTTCTTCAGGTGGGCTACGATCCGGAGGAGTATACCGGGTTTGCCTTTGGACTGGGAGTGGAGAGGGTGGCCATGCTCAAATACGGCATTAATGATCTGCGCATGTTTTTTGAAAACGACCTCAAGTTCTTGAATCAGTTTATCCAGGCCGGACACAGGTAATTTTATTCAAGGAACAGTCAGATGCTTTTAAGTTTGTCCTGGTTGCGCGAATTTGTTCCCTATGACGGGCAGGTTGACGAGCTGGCCCACAGGCTGACCATGGTGGGCCTTGAGGTGGAGGAGATTGTCAGACCCTTCTCGCACCTTTCTTCCCTGGTGGTGGGCCGGGTAATGGAGAAAAAACCCCACCCTGAAGCGGATAATCTTTCCCTTTGTACCGTGGATGTGGGTGGTTCAGAGTGCTTGAGCATTGTCTGCGGGGCCCCCAATGTGGCCCGGGGCCAGCATGTGGCAGTGGCCCTGGAAGGGGCTGAACTGCCCGGAGGGCAGGTGATCAGGCGCACCCGGATCCGGGGTGAGGACTCCCAGGGCATGATCTGCTCCGAGGCTGAACTGGAACTGGGTCAGGATGCCGCCTGGATCATGGTTTTAGAGAACGATTCGGAGCCGGGAGCCAGCTTGATCCGGGCCCTGAACCTGGAGGAATATGTTCTAAATATCGGGGTCACTCCCAACAGACCGGACTGTCTGAGTGTTTTCGGCCTGGCCAGGGAAGTATCGGCCATTTTTGGTCTGCCCCTGCAGAAACCTTCATTGAACCTGCAGGAGGACGGTTTTACGGACTTCTCCAGTGAAGTTCAGGTTGTTATTGATGATCCCGCAGGATGCCCCCTATACCAGGCCCGTCTTATTTCAGGCTGCACTGTCAAGCCAAGCCCCGGCTGGATGCGTTACCGGCTTCTGGCTGCAGGAGTTCGGCCCATCAACAATATTGTTGACGTTACCAACTATATCATGCTGGAACTGGGTCACCCCCTTCATGCCTTTGACCGCAGACTTCTTGAGGGTGCTAAAATCAGGGTGGCAAGAGCCGAAGAAGGATACAGATTCACACCCCTGGACAACCAGGAAAGAGGACTCAATGCCAGGGATCTGCTCATCTGGGACGAAAACAAGCCTATTGCCCTGGCCGGAGTAATGGGCGGGGCCAATACCGAAATAAACAATGAAAGTACTGAGGTGCTCCTGGAATGCGCAGTATTTGACCCCCTGAGCATCAGGCAGACAGCCAGGAGACTGGGACTTCACAGCGAATCCTCATTTCGCTTTGAGCGCGGGGTGGATCAGTTAGGAGCCCCTTTTTCCCTGGACCGGGCAGCCCAGCTCATGGGGGAGCTCGGCTCAGGCCGGGTGGCCAGGGGAGTAGCCAGATCAGAGCCCAGGCCTTACAGCCCGGTACAGGTCATGTTCCGACGAAGCAGGGCCAACAGCCTGCTCGCCCTGGACGTGGACCGGGAATACTGCAGCAGGTTGTTTTCTTCCCTGGGATGTCAGGTTGGGGAAGAAGAGGGTGACGGGTTCAAGGTCACTGTTCCCAGCTACCGGCCGGATCTTTCCAGGGAGGTGGATCTTATCGAGGAAATTGGGCGGATCTATGGACTGGACAGGACCCCGGAGCATCTGCCCAGGGTGCAGAAGTCTCTGCACCAGGAAGAGCAAAACCAGGAATATGAATTCTGTTCACGGATAAAGGCCTGGGCTGCGGGCCTGGGTCTGCAGGAGGTGATCAACTACAGCTTTGTGGGCATGGCTGATCTGGATCTTCTGGGGCTGCCGCAGGAGGGGCGGGTGCGGGTTTTCAACCCCCTGAGCGAGGACCAGGATGTCATGCGCCTCCATCTGATACCCGGTCTTCTGTATGCCCTGAGACAAAATCTGGGTAAGGGAAACACCCGTCTGCGCCTTTTTGAAACAGCCAGGAGCTTTAAGGAGGACAAAAACCTGGAAACCGGGGTCAGGGAAAACAATCGCCTGGCACTGCTTCTTTACGGTTCCAGATACAGGATGCACTGGCCATATACTGAAGCTGATGCGGATTTTTACGATTTAAAGGGACTGGTGGAGCATCTGCTGCAGGTTTTTGCAGACGATCCTGGCAAATTTGCCGAGCATAATGAGCATCCTTATCTGAACCCCTGCGCATCCTGCTCGATTCAGGGGCGGCACCTGGGCTTTCTGGGGAGAGTGCGCAGGGAAATAGCCGTGACTTGCAAGGCCAGAAAGGATATCTGGTTTGCTGACCTTGACCTGGATGCTCTTCACGTGGTTTTCAGTTCAGTTCAGCCCAGGTTTCAGCCTCTTCCGAGATATCCGGTGGTCAAAAGGGATATGACCCTGGCAGCCCCCCTTAATCTGGGGTACGCGAGTGTACTGGAAATCGTTCACAGCGCCCGTGTTCCCATTCTGGAGGACGCAGCTCTAGTGGATATATACTATCCACAGGACAGACAGGAAAAGAAGCTGACCCTGCGGCTCACCTACCGCCACCCGGAAAGAACCCTGCAGGACCGCGAAGTGGATGCGGAACAGCAAAGGCTGGCTGATCTTCTCCAGAAGAAACTACCTGTGGGATTTCCTTGATTTTTTCACCGGCCCGGTTATGCTTGAAAATATGGCCCGGGAAAAACAGACCTTCAAAATAGGCCAGGCTGCTGAACTTCTGGAACTGGAAACTTATGTTCTGAGGTTCTGGGAAAACGAATTTCCTCAGCTTAGACCCATGCGGACCCCCAAAGGCCAGAGATTGTATACTGAAGAGCATATCCGGATCTTGCGACGCATCAAAAAGCTTCTGTACCATGACAAGCTGACCATTGAGGGCGCCCGCATGCGCCTGGAAGAAGAGGCCAGGATGAGCGGGATCCTGTCCGGAATCAGGGAGGAGCTTCGCAGGATCAGGCAGATACTTGATTCCTGATAATTTTCCTTTTTCATATGTGCATATGCTTGAAACATCTTTCTGGAAAATATGATTTGAATGGCTGCATGCAGTATCAGGTGGGCAGTTTTCGATTACGGGGGTGTTCTGGCTGAAGAAGGTTTTGTGGCCGGACTTTACTCCATAGCCGACAAGTCAGACCTTGAGCGGGATCATGTGTTTCGGACCGCCAGGGAAATAATCCTGGCCACTGGATATCTTATTGGGGCAACTGATGAACAGACATTCTGGAGTGAGTTTATAAAAGAAACAGGAATCCAGAGAAGCCGGCAGGAGCTAAGAAACGAGATTCTGTCCAGGTTTGTGCTCAGGCCGTGGATGGTGGAACTGGTAGAGGGCCTGCAGGGAATGGGCCTAAACCTGGCTGTTTTAAGCGACCAGGTCAACTGGCTGGATGAGCTTGAAGCCCGGGATGATTTCTTCAAATATTTCGATCAGGTCTTCAACAGCTATCATTTGGGAAAAAGCAAGGATGATTCAACCATCTTTGACGATCTTGTGCTCAGGATAAATGCCCGTCCTGAAGAAGTGCTTTTCATAGACGATCACCTGCCCCATGTTCAGCGGGCCCTTTCCCGGGGAGTGAATGCCGTGCTTTTTACCGGACAAAGAGAGCTGCTTAATGATCTCTCCAGATACTGTCCTGGAATGGCT
>PUMA01000156.1 GCA_003551155.1 Desulfonatronospira sp. | reverse complement strand
TGTTTTTACTGACCTCTGACGTCTGATCTCTGACGTCTGTGACTGCAAAAATGACTTTTTGCAGTCACATCATACAGTATAAATCCCCAGGTTATTATCTTAAACCTGATGCAGAATATATAACCTGAACCAAAAAGGAGGGGAAAAGGGCTTTGATTTGCTTTAGTTGGCATCAACCAGTTTTTGCAAACAGTTGACCTGGTTTGCAGGTCATGGTGATTGCTTAAATTTTGCCGGCAAACCTAAAACCGAAAAATGGACAGGAAAATGATGGATACTTCAAAATGGGATTGGGAAAAAGGGGTCAAGGTCATACACAAGCTAAAAACCTGCCAAGCCCAGCTGGAATGGCAGGAAGAGCCCTATGCCAGCCCGGACGGCGAGCAGGTTGCGGCCTTGGCCAAGCTGGAAGAAGGATACGGCGTTTGTGTCAACGGGAAACCATGGGAACAAACCTTTGAAAAGGCCTGGTATCTTCGATTCAGCCCGGATGGAAGGCTTACCTGCCTTGTATCCCCTGATGGAATGGAATGGACCCTGGCTGTGGACGGAGAAACCTGGCCTGAAAGCTATGACTATATCTGGAACACCCTGTTCAGCCCCAAGGGGGATGTGATCTCCGCTGCAGTGCAGCAGGACGGAAGATACGGCATGGCAGTCAACGGCCAAGTCATGGGAGATTTTTTCGAGACAGCCAGCGAGTTCACTTTAAGCCCAGACGGCAAGCAGACTGCAGCCGTGGTCCAGATGGTGAGCATGGAAGCTGCAGACATTCCTGCCTTTCAAAGGGGATGTTACAGCGTGGCAGTCAATGGGCAGGCCTGGGACAGCAAGCTGGTCAATGCCTGGACCCCGACTTTTGATCATCAGGGCAGGCAGGTTGCCGCTCAAATGCGTTCCAGTCTTTACGACTACACCATAATCGTGGACGGCAAACCCTGGAGCAAGATTTTCCCCATGGTCTGGGATCCGGCTTTCAACCCCAGGACAGGAAGCGTAACCGCTCCTGTTCGCCTGGCAGGAAAATGGGGCCTGGCTGAAGACGAACAGATCGTCTGGGAGCCCAGGTTCTTTCAGCTCTGGCATCAGCAGTACTCCAGGGACGGGAATAACCTTTTCGCCATCTGCGCTCCCAGGTACGGTAAATGGACAATCGTGCACAATGATAATCCCTGGCCCATTGAGGTGAGCACAATGCTCATTGACCTGGCTGTCAGCCCGGACGGGAAAAGGGCAGCAGCTGCAGCCAAGGAAAAGGACAAATGGACCATAATGGCGGATCAAGCTTTATGGCCTGAGTGGTTCCAGATGGTCTGGAATCCCGTGTTCAGCCCGGACTCCAGCCGTCTGGCCTGCAAAGTGGAAAAACAGCCTAAACGCTATCCCATTGCAGTGGACGGCAAACCCTACAAGGAACTCTTTTCCCACTGCTGGGAACCTGTTTTCAGTCAGGACGGCCGGAGACTGCTTATCCGGGGGGTCCAGAATGGTATTTACAAACGAATTGTAGCCAAAGTGAACGATTTTTAAGAGAGGGAACCCATGCATACTGTTTACATTTTTCTCACCGGTCCAATGGTGTGGGTCTCGCTGCTCATTTTAGTCTTCGGCCTCATCGGCAAGTTCATCTACCTGACCAGCATGGCCAAAAAGCGGGACCCCTGGATTTTTAACTACTTTCAATTCAAATACGCTATAAAGTCCATACTCATATGGCTGGTGCCCTTCGCCACCATGAACATGCGCAGAAACCCGGTCATGACCGTAGTTACTTTTGTCTTTCATATCTGTCTGATCATAGTCCCCATCTTTGCCCTGGCCCATGTGATCATGTGGGAAGAGGCCTGGGGAATAAGCTGGTGGACCCTGCCGGAAACAGTGGCAGTGACCATGTCATTTCTGGTCCTGGGAGGAATCCTGTTTTTTATTATCCGGCGCATGAAGCTGCCTGAGGCCAGGTACGTAACCCGGGTGCAGGACTATTTTATCCTGCTGATTGTGGCCCTGCCTTTCCTTACCGGACTTCTGGCCTACTACCAGATATTTAATTACCAGCTCATGATCATCCTGCACGTCGCGGCCGGTCACATCATGCTCATAGCCATTCCATTTACCTGGCTGAGCCACCTGCTGCTGTTCCCCATGCTCAGGGGCTACGTAGGTTCCGAGTTCCAGGGTGTGCGCAATGTCAAGGACTGGTAAAATTTACAAGAAACAGGAGTATTGCCATGAGTGAAGCTGCAACAGCCGCAAAAATAGAAGACCCGGGCCTGGATCAGGGAGTGGAAAAACTCACCCGGGACCAAATACAATCTACCATCTTAAAAGTCGTCAACCAGGAAAACAGCGCCCGCCTCAGGGCCATGGTCGGAACCTGCGTGAGCTGCGGCCTGTGTTCCGAGGCCTGCCATTACTTCATGTCCTACGACCGCAACCCCTATTATGCACCTGTGGGCAAGGTCAAAGAAACCCTGTGGGAAATGATGAGCCGCAATGGAATGGTTTCCAAGGAATTTATCCGCAGGGCTGCAACCACGGCCTATACCGAATGCAATCTGTGCAAGCGCTGTGTTCATTTCTGCCCCTTCGGTATTGACACGGCCTATCTGATGACAGTGGTCCGGCGCATATGCCATCTGCTGGGGGTGACTCCACAGTACCTGCAGGACACCTGCCACAGCCACTCTGCAACCTTCAACCAGATGTGGGTCAAGGATGACGAGTGGATAGACAGCCTGCAATGGCAGGAAGAAGAAGCCCGGGATGAATTTCCCGGACTGCGCATCCCCCTGGACAAGGAAGGCTCGGACATAATGTATTCGGTTATTGCTCCGGAGCCGAAATTCCGGGCCCAGCTTATTTACCAGGCTGCAGCCATATTCCAGGTGGCCGGATCCGACTGGACCATGCCGGCCACCCCCGGATGGGACAACAGCGATATGGCCATGTTCAGCGGAGATGCGGAAATGATGGGTCGTCTAAAGAAAAAGCACTATGAAGCAGCCAGACGGCTCAGGGTCAAAAAGATCGTCATGGGCGAATGCGGACACGCCTACCGCTCGGTATACGATATGGGCAACCGCTGGCTGGGCTTCAAGGATATGCCCATCCCCATCATCCACGCCATCCAGTTCTACTGCGAACTGTTAAGAGCCGGAAAGATCAAGGTGGCTTCGCGGATAACTGAGCTGTGTACCTTTCACGACCCCTGCAACACTGTTCGCGGGATGGGACTGCATGAAATGGGCCGGGAAGTGGCCAGGGCCTTCTGCCCCAATATGGTGGAAATGCATCCCAACCGGGAACACAATTACTGCTGCTGCGCAGGCGGCGGGGTCATCAACTGCGGCCCTCCGCACAAGATGACCAGGGTCCTGGGCAACCGCATCAAGGCTGAACAGCTCAAGGCCACCGGGGCCAAGATAATAGTCGCCCCTTGTCACAACTGCCACGGAGGGCTTGAAGATATTGTCCACCACTACAAGCTGAACATGAAGATCAAGTTTTTAGGCGATATCATTTACGAACATATGCAAAAGCCCGGTGCTGTTGAGTAAAGGGAGATAAAGGAGAACAACCATGCCAAAAAAACTTGCCTATCTGATGGGAGCCATAGCCATCACGGTCTTTTTCCTTGCGCCGGCCTTATATTCGCAAACGGACATGACCCATGTCATTGAGGACGCATACCCCTCCAAGGAACGTCCTCCTTCGGTGTTTCCCCATGATGAGCATACTTATGAGATCGCGGAGGAGTTCGACCTGGACGGAATGAGCGACTGCTATTTCTGCCACCATTATGACGGTCCTGATCAGGATCATATGGACATGAGCGTGGGCATTCCCTGCTCGGACTGCCATCCGGTTGACCCGGTCGATCCGGACGTGACCGCCTTGACCATGGCCTACCATGAGCTGTGCAAGGGCTGCCATATACAGGAAAAAGCCGGTCCCATAGCCTGCGGGGAATGTCATGTGAGATGAGCCGGGATTGGTTGATTGGTGTCAGTTAAGAAAGACTGAGAGACTCAGAGACTGAGAGACTCAGAGACTCAGAGACTTAGAGACTGAGAGACTCAGAGACTGAGAGACTCAGAGACTGAGAGACTCAGAGACTGAGAGACTCAGAGACTGAGAGACTCAGAGACTGAGAGACTCTGAGACTTAGAGACTCAGAGACTTAGAGACAAGAAAAAAGTAAGGGTTAAAGGTTTTCAGTCGGCAGATGTCTGAAGGCAGAGGTCCGATGCTGGAGATCAGGCGCAAAAAAGGCAGCTTAAAACCGAAAACTGCTGTCTGAGATACTATTTTCAAGTAAAAAGGGCGTATATTCATACGCCCTTTTTACTTGAAAAACTCCATTGCTGTTTTCTTTATACCCTCCTTGCAAAGGCCGAGACTCTGCCTCAGCTTCTGGGGGGGGCCATGTTCCACGAACAGGTCCCCTATGCCTATGCGCTTGACATGAACATCGATCAGCAGGTCCTCATCAGCCATAAATTCCAGGACCGCCGATCCGAAACCTCCGGCCAGGACGTTTTCCTCCACTATCAGTATTTTCCTGAAACGACCGGCCAGATCTTTAAGCGCCCGGTCAGGAACCGGCTTGACAAAGCGCGCATTGATAACTGTCAGGGAAAGATTATCTTTTTCAAGCTCCAAAGCAGCTTCCAGGGACGGATAAACCCGGCTGCCCATGGCCAGGATCGCTCCATGATCCCCATCCTTCATGACTTCGGCACTGCCGATCTCAAGGGGCAGGGGCTCACTATGAAGCTCTGCTCCGGTGCCCACCCCCCTGGGATATCTTAGCGCAATGGGTCCCTGATGCTGGACAGCAGTTGCCAGCATGTTCTGCAATTCTGCCTCGTCCTTGGGAGCCATGCAGACCATATTGGGGATGTGTCTCAGGTAGGAAAAATCAAAATTGCCGTGATGAGTTGGTCCGTCCTCCCCCACTATCCCTCCCCTGTCCAGACAAAAAACCACGGGCAGATTCTGCAGACACACGTCATGTACTATCTGATCATAGGAGCGCTGCAGAAAGGTGGAATAAACAGCCACCAACGGTTTCAGTCCCTGGATGGCCAGGCCCGCTGCAAAGGTTACAGCATGCTGCTCGCAGATGCCCACGTCAAAAAAACGCTCGGGATATTTTTCAGCAAACAGGTTCAAACCTGTTCCTTCGGGCATGGCCGCGGTAATGGCCACTATCTTTTCATTTTTTTCAGCCATGCTGCACAAGGTCTGCCCAAAAACGTCGGTATAGCTTTGCAGACATTCGCCCGGGGTAATCTTCCTGGCCAGACCGGTTTCAGGCTCGAAACAGCCCACCCCGTGATAATATGTGGGATTGTCCTCGGCCGGCTTGTATCCCTTGCCTTTCTTGGTGAGCACGTGAACCAGGACCGGCCCCTGCAGCCCCCTGACCTGTTCCAGGACCCTGCAGAGGTACGCTATGTCGTGTCCGTCCACAGGACCGATATAGTTGAACTTGAGGGCCTCAAACAGAATTCCAGGAGTAAAGAAATTTTTCAGGGATTCTTCGCTCTTGCGGGCGTAGTTGATAATGTCCTCGCCTATCTTGGGTATCTGGCGCATGAAACTTTCCACGTCTTTCTTAAATCGGACCATCCACCTGGAAGACAGTTTGCGGCTCAGGAAAGAGGATAACGCCCCAACGTTTCTGGAAATGGACATTTCATTATCATTGAGTATGACTACCAGGTCCCTGTCCAGGCCACCGGCCTGATTCAGTCCCTCAAAAGCCAGGCCCCCGGTCATGGAGCCGTCCCCGATAACCGCAATTACTTTATTCTCACCCCCCTGGATGTCCCGGGCAACAGCCATGCCCAGACCGGCTGAAATGGATGTGCTGGAATGGCCCACGGCAAAATGGTCGAATTCACTCTCCGAAGGCCTGGGAAAACCGCTTATGCCCCCCAGGGTGCGCAAAGTGTGAAAACGGTCCCTGCGGCTGGTAAGTATCTTGTAGGTATAAGCCTGATGGCCTACATCCCAGATTATTCTATCCGTGGCCGGATCAAATACCTTGAGCAGAGACAGGGTGAGCTCCACCGCGCCCAGAGAAGGGGCCAGATGCCCTCCATTGGTGGATACCACTCTGATGATCAGTTCTCTGACCTCAGCAGCCAGCCGGTAAAGCTCTGCTGCGGACAGATCCTTTATCTGCTCCGGAACAGCCAGCTCAGGCAATATCGGTTTATCTTTCTGGGGCATTTGGCATTGATAAAATGAAAATATTATAAAACGGCTCCTGGACGGCATGTGAGGATTTCCATGTCAACACTCACAACACAATAAATTCTCCAAACCTTGATTTCTGCTCCTAGGTCAAGGCAAATCCAAGGATTGTTTTATCAGGAGCCAAAAAAACCTGCCACGCCAAGGAGCTGTGAAGGGAAAAGACCGGCGCTACGGTCATACTCCCATTTTTTCGGCCAGTTCCGCCTGGGCCTTTTCCTGTTCTTCATATGTTGCGAATCCGGACTGGTGCAGGGCATCGTCAATAGTTATCTGCCAGTTCCAGTTGGCATAGATGACCGGTTTGTGGAAAACCTTGCGGAATTTGTACAGTTCCTGGCGGTAAAAATCCTCTTTGGTGGTGCCCAGGTGCGAATAAAGCTGCTCATGAAGCCTGGCTGCCTCACCCTCGTACCATTCCATGAGATCCTTGGCTGAGGAGTATTTTTTTAGAATATGTTCGTAATTGTGTTCCTTTAACAGCTCATTCAGCCTGTTGAGATGCTGTGTCTGCAGCCAGGACCCCATTTCCCCGAGCCTGATGTTCTCTTTTTCCGTCTTGGCAACCTCCTCCTTGGTCTGAGCATAGGTATCAGGCACTACTGAAGCTGAAACTATTCCGGAAATACATACAAGACCACGGATGATCTGGCTGTTGGAAACGCCCTGACCGCAAAACCCCACTTTTTTGCCGTATTTCTGACCGGTGAAGATAGTAACCAGGATGGCCCAGACCACGGCAGGATCTTCTTCATCGTAGATATGGGCAAGCCTGGAGTTGTCCCGGTCAGTGCCCAGAACCAGCTGGGTCATGTCATTGGACCCGATGGAAAAACCGTCGAATTCCTCGATGAACTCCTTGGCAATGATGGCGTTGCTGGGAATTTCGGACATGAGAATGATCTTCAGTCCGTCTTCACCGGACTTGAGCTTGTGCACGTCAGCCAGGTATCGCTTCATGCTCCTGGCCTCCTCAAAAGTACGCACAAAGGGAAGCATCAACATCAGGTTGCTGCCTCCGAATGCGCCTCTTGCCAGCTTGAAGGCCTCCAGCTCCCAGTCGTGAATATCCCTGGATACGCCACGATATCCGAGCATGGGATTGTCTTCAAAATCCTCAAAGAGCATTCCTCCCATGAGATTGCGGTATTCATTGGTTTTATAATCCGTTGTCCGGTAGATAATTTCCTTGCCGTAAAAGGCCATGGAAAAAAGGGCCAGGCCCTGGGAAAGGGTCTGGACGTAGAGCTCCTTGCCTGTTCTAAAGCCCCGGCTGGTCAGATGGTCATGGATGTTCCCGGGAAGGTTCCGCACCGTGTCCATATCACTCTTGAGCCCCACCTTCTGGGCCACATCGGTTCTGAGCCTCTGTATCTCCTGGAGAAGTTCCTCCACAAAAGGATCATTCTTGACTCTCTTTTCTATTCTGGCGATATCCTGTTCCAGTTCCTCTCTTCTCTGCATGGTTTCAGGATCATCCCCGGTCAAAAGCATTAGCTGATCAGCATACCCCATGATAATGGAGATATGCTCCCTCAGATCCAATGATGTCTTGAGCACGTCCAGTCTTTTGGTGGCCAGATCAATATGCTCGTCCAGCTTCTTGTCCAGCTCTCTCAGCTGTCTGTGCATGGCCAGCACTTCATCTGTGCCCTTGGCGCCTTTCTGTTCAGTGAGTGCGCTCATGCGCTTTTCCAGACCGGAAACAATGCCCACGTACTTTCTCAGGTTAAGGTCCAGGCTGACCAGGCCGGCGGTTAACTGATCCCGGACCAGCTTGGTCAATTCGTTTTCCAGCTCCCTGAACTTCTTCTGAACCACTGAATCCAGGTAACCCTTGTCATAAGCTTCAAGGGCCTGGGGATGAACGCCGATATTGCCCAGCATGAATTCCGCCCTGAGCAGACCCACTTCAAAATCCGGCACACGGCGCAATCTGGACAGAAACAGGGCCTGGCCGACATCCGCAAGAATCAGGCCCACCTTGGTCTTGGTGGAGGGAAGTTTGCTCACGTCTATTTCTCCGCCTACCTCCACCAGGGGCACCAGTCCCCGGTAAACAAGGCCGCGGGAACCGTCCACAGTAACTTCCTGCCCGTCCAGGGCCCTCAGTGCCTCAAGCCTTTTTATCCCGATAATGGCCGGAATGCCCAGTTCCCTGGAAGTAATGGCCGCATGGCTGGTATCCCCTCCGGCGTCAGCCAGTATGGCCGAGGCTATGCGCATTCCCGGAACCATGTCAGGATCGGTGCGTTCCGCTGCCAGCACATCACCTTTATTGATCTTGTTCAATTCCAGGGCTGAACGCAGAAACTTTACCGTGCCCTGTCCGGCCCCCCTGGATGCGCCGTTGCCTTCAAGAATCACCTCGGCATTTGCCACGGCCTGTTTATCCACTTCCATGCGGCGCATGAAAATTGTATCGGGATGCTTTTCCAGTTCCTCGTTCCACCTGGTCTCAGGCCGGGCCTGTACAAACCATAGACGGTCCCAATTGTCTATACAGAACTCAGTGTCCATGATCATGCCATTATAGGCCTTGCTGATGGCCCTGACCCCCTTGGCCACTGTTTCAGCCTGGGCCAGGGAAAGGGACCAGCGCGCTACCATATCTTCAGGGATCTTTTCGATCTTGGTTCCTGCGCCGGTTTCATCATAAACAATCTTTTTATCCTTGAAACCCATCTGGCGGATGACTACTTCTTCACCGTCGTCCCGCTGAAAGACAAAAAACTTGTCCGGGGTGACCATACCGCTGACCACGGCCTCCCCCAGGCCATAGCTGGCATCAATGGAAACCAGATCCTTGCGGTCCGTGCCCTGACAACCGGTGGCTGTATCAGCACTGAAGGCAGTGCCGGAAATAACTGGATTGATCATTCTCATTATGCACACGGAAAGAGAGGTATTTTCAATGGACCATTCTTCCTTGGCCTTGGCCGCTATTTTGTCATCTCCGGTTGCTTCAGCCTTGGCTACCGCATCCAGGATTGCTTCCCTGCGATAGGTCATGCTGCGCAGATTATAGGCTGAGGCACAGTCCCAATGATAGGCCTCGATTGCGCTGTTTTCCCCGACTATATTCAAATAAGTATCCTGAAGCCCGGCAAAGGCCTTTTTGCGGCTGTCCTCTCCTGCTGCTGAAGAACGCACTGCCACGGGAAGATTATCCTGGCCCGCCTCTTTGCAGATGGAGCGGTAGGAGTCACGTACCGCCTGTTCCACATCCCTGGGCAGGTCAACGCTCAAGATGGCTGTCTGGACCATCACGGATCTTTTGCGCAACTGGTCAATTCCTTCAGGAGATACGGCAAAACCCTCAACCACATTATTGATAAAGGTCCTGAGCCTGATAAAAGTACCTTCTTTCTGAGGCGTTCGCTTGACCTTTACCGCAAGCTTGCGGACCAGCTTCTTGATAAAGTCAGGATCCTCGTTAATGGCCTGATCTTTCCAGTCAATGACATCGTATTCTTTTTCCACAGCGGACCTGATGGCAGCGGCATTGACCTTTGTCTCGTCAAGAAGCTTGTGAAAGGCTGTAGCGGAAATGGCTCTGAACTGAGGAGCTCTTATGTTTTCAATGGTGTTGATAATGGCTGTATTGAAATTCTTGCCTCCAACCAGAAGTTCGGCTTCAACACCCATGTCCATGATTTCCCTGGCAGTGAGGACAATCTTGGATTTGTAGGATTCTTGCCTGTTCTTGTTTTTTTTATCCTTGTCCTCTTTCTGGACAGCCTGGGCTTCCTTCTGGGTTTTTTGTTCCTTACCGGATTTTGCCATTATTTCCTCTCCTTTGATAATGATTCTTACACGCCGGACTCGTCTTCCGCCTGGCAAGAGCCGGACTGCCTGCTTCTATAGTTTTATGTTTGATTGTTTGCTGCTGTCGGATAATTTCTGTCCGCAATTATATACAAAAAAACTGCCTTTCACTACCGGAATTTCACCTGCTGAACCGCCTCATAAAACCATAAAGCTATCTTGATCTGGACCTGATAGTCAACCTGTATTCACTGACTGAACCAGTTAAGATTAAACTGCCTGGACGCAAACCCAGGCATTGTGTCCAGGAGCCTTAAAGTCTTTGTCCGCATTCAGGACAGTATTTGGAGTCCTCAAGCAGAATATGGCCGCCACACCCTGAACAGGTGGAGGGAATTGGCCCCAGTTCAACCAGCAGTTCTCCTTCCTTCACCGGGACCATTTTTCTGTCTCCCTGAAAATCAGCGAACTTGACGACCCGTCTAACCACTCCTTCAACAGGCGAAAGAACCGCCTTTTCCTGCTTCATAATGGAAATGTTGAACAGCTCCTCGCCCTTTTTGACCTTATCCCCCGGCTTGACGTGCATTACCCACAGATCCCCGGTATTGGGAGACCCTATCTGGTAAGGATCTCTGGGGTCAGCCATTTCCAGAGCATCCCTGGCGGCACCGATTCCTTCCTGAACCTTGACCTGAAAACTGAAGAACTCTGAATCCAGAGCGTAGCGCACCACGCTGATGCCGTTGGCATCCGGGGCTGAAATGTCCAGGATAGCCAGATTGTGTGGTTTGCCTTGCCGGTCCTCGAATACTATCTCCTCTTTGGGAGGAAGCCCTTCAAACCAGACATCCAGAGGCAGCTGGTTGGGATCCCCGAATTCACGCCTGAACTCGATGCATTTCAAGGCGTCTCCAGGATGGTTCAGGTAGTTGACCAGTTCTTCTCTGGTGGGATCGCGCTGTATGGCGGAAGTCAGAGCCTTTTTTTCCTGATGTACGTTCATGTCTTCCAGGGTTGCCAGGGGGGATTCCTCAGTCCTTGAATTTATGGCCTCCAGGTAATTCTCCCCAAAAGCGCTTTCATAAACCCAATCCGGAGGAAATCCCAGGGGAAGACGTCCGAATTTCCCCAGAAGCAGGTTGCGGAAGGCATCGTTGGAATGCTTGTAAAGCTCCAGGCGGTCCTGTTTGGTGGCCTCATCCAGCTCTGCTTCCGGACGGCTGATGACCTTATCCAGAACCTGCAACAGATGGCGGACTCCCTTGTCTCCCTTTTCCTTGTACACGTTGGTTATGGCCAGAAAGGCCGTATTCCAGGTGATCTGAGAGCCTGGAGTGACGTCATGGTAGCGCACGATCCTGCGGATTCCTGCCAGATACCTCAGCATATAGGGCAGAAGATGGATATACCCCTGCTTCATGGCCCCTTCCTGGGAAGAGGAAGTGGCCCCTCCGGGCATGCCGTGCTCCACCACGTCATAGTCTATGCCCTGAAAGTAAGGGGCTGTATAGCGGTCGTAATAGGGCATGATCTGCTTGAGCACAAAGCCGCATTTGCGGATCATATCCTTGTTAAGTTTTGTTTCAAGGCCCAGCTCCTCTATATAGGCAGCTGTGGACAGACCCTCGCCCTGGCCGTACCAGCGCACAGAAGCGCCTATGGCCGTATCCACGATATGCGCCCCTGCCCTGGCCGCTTCCGCCACTGCAGGGACGAACAGGCCGTCAGTATAATGACGATGATAATGAACAACCAGTTCAGGGTATTCTTTCCTGATCCCGGACACCAGTTCACGAATAAACCAGGGCGGGCATACCCCGGCCATATCCTTCAGTCCAAGGGAAAACCTGGTCAGCACCTTTTTCCTGGACAGCCCTGAAGCCTTGCTCATGAGCCCGATTACTTCCTCCACCACGCCCATATAGTGGGGGATCTCAAACCCCTGGGCATAGGACAGGGAAATGGCCGGCTCGAATATGTTTCTCTTATGGCTCATGGCCACCTGGGCAAAGGGGAGCATGTTGTCTATGTGATTCAGGAAATCGAAGCAGCGGATGACATCGTAATCCTCGCAGATCATCTCCCCGGTGAGCTGCATGATGTTTCTGGGCAGTGGTTTGTAGCCCAGAACGTTGGTGGAGCGGATGAGAATCTGCTTCAGGGTCTTGGGAGCGAACTGATTCCATTCCCTGGCCTCGGTAAATGGATAGGTCATATTGGCCATCATGGCCACATGGTAATGAGCACCTCCCCCGTTTTCCAGGGAGAAAAAACCGCAGTTGTCCAGATACGGTCCGATAAGCCTGTCCTCGGCCAGCCTGAACCTGTTGCCGGAGTTGGACTGGGTGATGTCCCGGGTGGTGGTGTCGGTGAAATGGACATAACCCGAGTCCCGGATGAAATCCAGGATGGCGTCGCGGTCTCCCCGGGGATAGGGAGATTCGTAGCTTGCTTCATCCAGGGAGGGCAATACCGGGTGGATGCGGCCCAGCCTCTTGTCATGCACAGACCTGTACTCTCCCAGCTGGACGTAAGGGTTGTAGCCCCTGGCGGATATCTCCGCCACCAGGCGGGACAGGCGCAGAGCTTCCGGCTCCCGGTCCCGGTAGACCATCAGGTCCGGGGTATTGGCTACGAAATTGGTGTCATAATCCCCGCTGCGGAACTGAGGGTTGGTTATGACCTTACGGTGAAAGGGCACCGTGGTCTTTACTCCGCCGACAGTATATTCATGCAGGGCCCTGTCCATGGTCCCCAGAAGCTTGTCCCAGGACTTGCCGTAAACTATGAGCAGGGCCGCAGCCGAATCGTACTGGGAAGGAAAATGATAGCCCGCGGAAATGCAGGAATCCACCCGCACTCCCTGTCCTCCCGGAGACTGGTATCTGGTTATCAGCCCGGCATTGGGAGCGAAGTTCTGCTGAGGGTCTTCGCAGTTAATGCGTACCTGCATGGAATGATTGAATGGAATGGTGTCCTTTTCGTTGAACCTTAGTTCAGAACCGAAGGATATGGCTATCTGTTCTTCCACCAGATCCACGCCATAGCGGCACTCAGTGATGCCATGCTCCACCTGCAGTCTGGTATTGGCTTCGATGAGATAGGGACTGCCCTGGCGGTCCACCAAAAACTCCACCGTGCACAGAGAATGGTAGCCCACTTCCCGCACCAGCATGCGGGCATACTCCTTAAGCTCTTCCCTGAGCTTCTCGTTCATAACCGGCCAGGGTGAAGGCGTGATTTCCACAAGTTTCTGGTGATTGCGCTGCAGGGTGCAGTCCCGCTCGTCAAAAGCGAAAACATTTCCGTGCTTGTCCGCTATCACCTGAATTTCAATATGACGAATGGAAGTGAGGAGTTTCTCCACGTACAGCCGGGGATTGCCAAAAGAAGCCTGGGCCAGGGCCGAAGCCTTGGCATAGGCCCTTTCCAGCTGTTCTTCCCTGAAGACTTCATAGATGCCGCGCCCGCCGCCGCCGCCTTCAGCCTTGAGCATTACCGGAAACCCGATCTCATAGGCTATATCCAGGGCCTCCTCCACACTGACCGCCCCCTCGGAGCCAGGCACAACAGGAACGTTCAGTTGTTTGGCCAGGGTGCGCAGGGCGACCTTGTTGCCCAGGATCTCCATGGGTCTGGAGTCCGGACCGATAAACTCCATGCCCGCTTCCCGGCACCTGGCCGGGAAGGCAAAATCCTCGGAAATAAAGCCCCATCCGGGGTGTATGGCGATTATATCCAGAGCCTTGGCCCTGGATATGATTTTCTTCATATTCAGATATGCCCTGGGGTTTTCGCCGAGCAGCAGCAGTTCCTGGGCCCCTGAGGTAAAGGGGGCTGTCTTGTCCACATCAGTGGCGGTCATCACCGGGACCGCATTAAATACCTCCCTTATGGAGCGGGCTATACGCCTGGCTGGAATTCCCCGGTTGGCCACAAGAATCTTTTGGCCTTCAAGCTGTTTAACAATCTGATCAAAGGTCTTAACTTCCATTTCTTGGTTGTTCCTTTATTTAATGATGGTTTACCTCAAACACGGGTACTCAGGGAATCAGGCTGCCGCTGTGAATGTTTTCCAGACGGCCCGAGCAATTAAGGATCATTCCTCCGCGGCTGTTCAGACCCTGCAGATAACCCTCCATGACCCTGCCCTCTTGTTCAACTTTTATCCTCTCCCCTGCAAGCCATAAACATGCATTTATTTCCCGAATAAAGTCAATTAATGAAAAACTGCAAAACACTTCATTAAACCAAAAAAGACTCCAATAAACCAGCTCAACCCAAGACTCCAGGGGGTCTGCCCCGGGCCAGGCCCCGTTCAAAGTTCCTGCCTCAAGAATTCCGGATGCCCGCAAATCAGAGTACTCTGGAACAACCTTCAGGTTCAGACCCAATCCGGCCAGCAAAAGATCATTTTTTTCCTCCAGCAGAACCCCCCCGACTTTTTTGCCCTTCAATACAAGATCGTTGGGCCATTTGAGGCTGACACCCACTCCCCTTTGTCTTAGAGCACACAAAAAAATGTAGCCGGCAATAATGCTCAAAAGAGGGTCTGCTTCCCTGTTTTCCGGATTCGGCAGGTATAGGGCCCCGTAGATGTTGCCTCGGGGAGAAGCCCATTTTCTCCGCATTCTCCCCCTGCCCGAGGTCTGCTGCAGACAAAGAACCGAGTCCCCCGGTTCAAGTCTTGAATTATCAATCATCTTCCAGGCCACATCAAGGCTGGAAGAACAGCTTGAGCACACAACTATCCGGAAATCTTCCCATTTTCTGGCAAAGAGCCGTGCTGAATTCAGATCCAGGCAGCAGCCTCTGTTGTCTTTGGAATGCATGAAGGCGCCCAGGGTATGGCATGTGACTTCATCAACCGCCTCACCCCGGACCTTAAATTTCTGGATACTGCTCATCTTTCAGATTTCGGCTCTTCGACGTATGCTGTGGAATTGTTATGGCACTATACTATATCTTTCCAGCTCCGTGATTTTGTCAAAAGGGCTCAAAAACTTGCTCTCAGGCGGACTAAAACCCGCACTTTACCAG
>PUMA01000057.1 GCA_003551155.1 Desulfonatronospira sp. | reverse complement strand
TATTTTAAGTAGTTATTTTTAACATCACTTTAAGCTGTGCGATAATTACAGAAAATACCTATGTTTTACTGGCTTCAACGGGCCTTCTGGAGCAAACCTGAATAAGGAGGTAAACATGAGTACTTTCAAACCTGCAGCCATCACCCTGATTATGGTCCTTGTTCTGATGCTGGCGCCTGTTACATCGAGCGCTCAGGACACTGTGAACATCAACTCCGCAGATTCCAAAGAGTTAACATCCTTGCCCGGCATAGGACCGGCACTGGCTGAAAGAATCATAGAGCACAGGGAGCGCTTCCCGTTTGAGAGTACAGAAGATATTATGCAGGTATCCGGTATAGGGGAAAAAACATACCAGGATATAGAGGAGATGATTGCTGTCGAATAGTTAGGTAGTAAGAAGAGCCCGTTGGAGCTAGCAAGGCCCGGGACAGCCACGCTGTCCCGGGCCTTGAAAATTTTTTCTGTATACCTTTAAGAAACTTTGAGTCAAGACTTGACACCAAAATGAAATACTAATAATGATTCCTAAAAAGAGGCAAAAAATGCGCTTAACCAAACAAAGAAAAGTTATTCTGGAAAAGCTCAAAAGCACCACCAGCCATCCCTCTGCAGTCGAGGTATACGATACGGTTCGCAAGGAATTGCCCAACATCAGCCTGGGCACCGTTTACCGCAACCTGGACATCCTTTCCAGAGAAGGCTTGATCCAGAAAATCGAAACCTGCGGAGAGCAGAAAAGATTCGACGGCATTCCTGAACCTCACCTGCATGTAATCTGTACAGACTGTGGCAGGGGAAGGGATGTGCACCAAGAACTCAATCTCAAGATGGAAGAACTGACCCGGGTGAAGACAGACTTCAAAATCACCGGCGTACGTCTGGAGCTGCTCGGCGTGTGTCCGGAATGTGACCGGTCGTAGAATCCATTGGGAATTGCTGGTTGACGTTTTGAGCACGGCCTGTATCAAAGGTTCTCATTTTTGAATAAAAGGCATTCATCCGGTACCTTTCAGGATCAAACCGGTTTTGATTCAAATGAAAAATAACAAGGAGGTTGTATCTATGAAGTCCTTAAAAGGCACACAAACAGAAAAAAATATTTTGACCGCCTTTGCCGGCGAATCTCAAGCCCGCAACAGGTATACCTACTTTTCCAAACAGGCCAGAAAAGACGGCTATGTTCAGATAGCCAACATTTTTGAAGAAACTGCCAACCACGAAAAAGAACATGCCAAAAGGCTGTTCAAATTTCTGGAAGGTGGAGAGGTAGAGATTCAGGCCTCCTATCCTTCAGGAAAGATCGGAACAACGATGGAAAATCTGCATGAAGCCGCAGCCGGCGAAAACCACGAGCATCAGGTCATGTACCCGGAATTCGCCAAAACCGCCAGGGAAGAGGGCTTCCCCGAGGTGGCCGACGCCATGGAGGCCATTGCCATATCCGAACAGTTCCATGAGAGAAGATACAGAAACTTTATAGCCAATATAGACAAGGGATCGGTCTTTAAAAAAGACAAGGAGGTCACCTGGAAATGCCAGAACTGCGGGTACACCCACAAGGGGCCTGAAGCCCTGGAGGAATGCCCTTCCTGTGCGCATCCCCAGGCCCATTTTGAAGTTTTGTGCGATCATTGCTGGTAATACCGTCCTTAATGCCCGGCGGGTCTTTTGAACAATTTCAGTTCTCAGGAAGAGAACCGCCCGGGTCTGAACAATATCCATAATCAGGAGCACGAAATGGCCCTACCCGAACAGATGTGGCAATGTCAGACGGTTAATTGCGGATATACTTATGATCCGGACAGGGGAGACCGCAAAGGCAAGGTCCCCAAAGGAATTATGTTTGAAGGTCTGCCTGATGACTGGAAATGTCCTGTTTGCGGGGGCGGGAAAAAATGTTTCCGTTCCCTTGCCGGCCCCGGTTCAGCGCAGTAATTCTGAGTACACCACATGGTGAGCTCAAGGAACCGGGCTGCATTATCCAGAGTCAGCTGAAAATGGATAAAAATTAAAGGAGTATGTCTGATGAACAAGTGGGTATGCACGATTTGCGGTTATGTTTATGATCCTGCTGAAGGTGATCCTGACAACGGTGTTGCAGCAGGGACCAGGTTCGAGGATGTTCCGGAAGACTGGGTGTGCCCGGTTTGTGGAGCAGGCAAGGACAGTTTTGCTCCAGAGGGCTGATCCCGGCTGAATAGTTCCGTCCATAGGTATCAGTGGACGGGACTATTTCTTTCTTACGGATTCGGAATATTCATACACCCAATTCCGTTGACTTTCAGGAGGATATATGCCTGCGATGGAAATCAGAAAGGGAATATACTGGGTAGGGGTAACCGACTGGAACCTCCAGAACTTTCACGGCTATGCCCTGGCCCGCAGGGGCACCACCTACAACGCCTACCTGGTTCTCGATGACAAGACCACCCTCTTTGATACGGTGCCGGTAAAATTCAAGTGGGATCTTTACCACCAGATCCGCAGCCTGGTTCGTCTTGAGGAAATAGACTACATCGTGGTTAACCACGTGGAAATGGACCACTCCGGGGCTTTGCCTTTTATGGTGGATAAAATAAGTCCTGAAAAGATCTTTAGCTCCCCCATGGGTGAGAAATCGGTTCATGCCCACTTTCACCCTTCGGGCTGGCCCCTGGAAACGGTCAAGGACGGACAAAGCATCTCTCTGGGACAAAGAAATGTCCACTTCATGGAAACCAGGATGCTTCACTGGCCGGACAGCATGTTTTCCTACATCCCTGAGGAAAAGCTTTTAATCTCCAGTGACGCCTTTGGTCAAAACATCGCCACCAGCAAAATATTTGATGACCAGCATGACCTGAACCAGTTGTTGAGGGAGGCCAGGCACTACTACACCAATATTATTCTGCCCTATTCTCCGCTGGTCCTGAAACTGCTGGACCGGGTCATGGAAGCCGGCCTGGAGATTGACATGATTGCACCGGACCACGGAGTAATCTGGCGCACACACCCGGAAAAAATCCTGTCCGCTTACCAGGAGTTTGCAGAGCAGAAATTGAAACCAAAAGCGGTTCTTGTCTTTGACACCATGTGGGGCAGCACCGAAAAAATGGTCAAAGCCGTGGCTGATGCACTGCAGGCTGAGGGTATTGATGTCCGGGTCATGTCCTTGAAATCCTTTCATCACAGCGATGTCATGGGCGAATTCTCTGATGGGGCAGCACTGGTCTGCGCTTCGCCTACCCACAACAACGGAATGCTTCCTCTGATGGCTGATTTTTTGACCTACATGAAGGGGTTAAAACCCAGAAACAGGATTGGTGCGGCCCTGGGTTCCTACGGCTGGAGCGGGGAAGCTCCTGGAGCCATGGCCAAAATCCTGGAAGAGGCCGGTTTTGAACTGCCCCAAAACCCTTTGCGCGTTCAATTTGTGCCCAATCACGAACATCTGGCCGAATGCAAAAAACTGGGCCTGGCCCTGGCAGAAGCCATAAAAAACAAGGTTTCTAAATAACGTCTGAAAATGCCTGCACTTTAAACTGAACACCAGTTCCCAAGCTTTTCTTATGCAAAGCAGAAGCGCCAGCCGTGGATCCAGAAGCCTGAAAAAAGAAATCCCGGTCCTTTTGGACCGGGATGATATTCAGGATGTTCTGCCGGTGTTTTTGGAGTATCCCCCTAAAAAAGTCCTGGGAATTCTCTATTCAGCCCTGCTCAGTCCCAGAAAACTGGTAAAATGGCATGCCGTCACTGCTGTAGGCCTGGTGACGGCTGAACTGGCCCGAAAGGAGCCGGAACAGGGCAGGATAGTCATGCGCCGGTTCATGTGGACCCTGAATGACGAATCCGGAGGGATTGGCTGGGGTTCTCCGGAATGCATGGGAGAGATCATGGCCCGCCATGAGCAGCTTGCCCTGGAATTCCACCGCATCCTTTTTTCCTACATGGCACCCGGCAGCAGCGGCAGTGACAATTTTCTGGAATATCTCCCCCTGCGGCGGGGAGCTTTCTGGGGAACCGCCAGGATAGCCCAGGTCCGCCCGGAAGTGGCCAGGAAGGCCTGGACACGGATTGAATCCGCCCTGGAACATGAAACAGACCCGGAGATCCTGGCCCTCATCTGCCTGTATCTGCGCTGCACCGGAGAAGACCTCTCTCTTTGGGCCGGGTTAACACCCGGAAACAAGGTCCTGGACCTTTACTGGGACCAGAAACTTCAGTCCATACAGGCCGCAACCCTCTGCCGGGACTAGACAACATCTCGTTATTGCTGCACACTTATGCTGTCGGCAGTGCACCCGGGACTTTCTTTCATTATTAACCCCTAATCCCCGCATCACCCATGCTCAGCAAGGCTCACATCGGGCTTTTACGTCCGCACCAGTATATAAAGAACCTTTTTGTATTTGCCCCTTTGTTTTTTTCTTTCCGCTTTCTGGAGCCTGAGCCCCTGCTCAGGACTCTGCTGGCTTTCATCGCCTTCTGCATGGTGGCCAGCAGCGTCTATATCTTTAACGATATCAAGGACGTCAACGAGGACAGAAGACATCCGGTCAAGAAATACCGGCCTCTTGCCCAGAGGCTGATTTCCACGGATCAGGCTTACCGTTATATGGGAGCGCTGCTGTTTCTGGGCCTGGGTCTTGGAGCAATCCTGGACTGGAGAATATTATTTATCCTGGCAGGCTACTCCCTTCTCAATATCTTTTACACTCTGAAACTTAAACATGTGGCTGTGCTGGATATATTCATCATTGGAACGGGATTTGTCCTCAGGATATTTGCCGGTGCTGCGGCAGCCATGGTCCATGCCTCCAAGTGGATTGTGCTCATAACCTTTCTGCTGGCCCTGTTTCTGGCACTGTCCAAGAGACGGGAAGATGTTCTCCTGGCAGGTGAAGGAAAAGACGTGCGAAAATGCATTGACGGATACACTCTGGATTTTGTCAATATATCCATGATAATCATGGCCGCAGTTACCCTGGTGTGCTATATTCTCTACACAGTTTCCCCGGAAGTGCAGGAAAGATTCGGCTCTGAGCACATGTACCTGAGCGCTGTATTTGTCCTTCTGGGCATTATGCGTTACCTGCAGATAGTCTTTGTGGACCAGGGCGGGGGCAACCCCACCAGGGTCATCCTGCAGGACAGGTTCATGCAGATTACTGTAATCTGCTGGCTGCTTTTTTTCTTAATCCTGACCAAGACATGAAGCTTACCCTGCTTTACGCTATTTTCGCCCTGGCAGCCATCCTGGTCAATCTGGGCACCCAGTTCATCAGCTTCAGACTTTACCATGGATCCCATGCACTCTACCTGGCCCTTGCCCTGGGCACCTTCACCGGACTGCTCACCAAGTACGTCTTGGACAAGAAATATATTTTCCGTTATGTTTCCAGGGATATTCTTGAAGATAGCCGGAAATTCACTGCCTACGCCTGTATGGGCCTGTTCACCACTTTTATCTTCTGGGGCACTGAAATTGGCTTTGATCTTTATTTCGAGTTTGAACAGGCCAAGTACCTGGGCGGGGCACTGGGGCTTACTGCCGGCTATGCCCTGAAATACCGCCTGGATAAAAAGTGGGTGTTCCGGACCTGATAAATCCAGAGAACAACTGTCGGTATGAAGAATATAATCCTGAAGCAAGGCAGACTTTATTTTTCCATTCAGCCCCGGGCTGTCTTTCTTGAATCTTTAAGGCCCGACATTGGAAACATGAAGGAACACTGATTGGTTATCGCCAACTGGAACAGCTATCCCCGTATTGAGGCGAATCTCTGGGATTTCCGGGCTGAAGCAGAGGCTCTGGAGCTTCTCCACAAACTGGACTCATGTATTCCCCGGGGAATGGGGCGTTCCTACGGGGACTGCTCTCTTGCGTCACACATCATATCCACCCCCGGATTCAACCGGTTCATCTCCCTGGACCAGGAGCAGGGGATTCTGGAATGTGAAGCCGGAACCAGCCTGAAAGATATACTTCGGGTCATACTTCCCCTGGGCTGGTTCCTCCCGGTAACTCCCGGGACCAAATATATTACTCTGGGGGGGGCCATCGCCAGTGACGTGCACGGCAAGAACCATCATATCCACGGTGCCTTTGGCAGCCATGTTCATTCTCTGCGCATGCTTACTCCACAGGGAGAGGTCATCACCTGCTCCAGAGAACAAAACCCCGAGGTTTTCTCTGCTGTCTGCGGCGGTATGGGCCTTGTGGGGCTGATCCTTTCGGCCAGGATCAGACTTATGCCCATCCATAGCGTATATATCCGGCAAAAAACCATCCCTGCCGGCAGTCTGGACCAGCTCATGGAGCTTTTCGAGCTTAATGAAGACTGCACTTATTCCGTGGCCTGGATGGACTGCCTGTCCAGAGGGCAGAACCCGGGCCTGTTCATGCTGGGCGAGCACTGCACGGCAAAAGAAGCCCCCGACCGAAACCTTTCTCCTCCTGAAAGAGCAGGACTGAGCATCCCCGGCCACCTCCCGGGATGGGTCCTGAGCAGGGCCGCCCTCAAGGCTTTCAACAGCCTTTATTACACCCGGGGAAGAGCAAATGCAGGCTATTCCTTTCAGGATCTGGAGTCTTTTTTCTACCCTCTGGACAGGGTGCAGCACTGGAACCGGCTTTACGGGAGCAAGGGTTTTCTGCAGTACCAGTTTGTCCTGCCCAAGGAAGACTCCAGACCGGGACTGAAAAGAATCCTGGACCACATAAACTCCTTCGGTCTGCCCCCGTATCTGGCGGTACTCAAGCTCCTGGGCAGCCAGAAGGGTCTTCTGTCCTTTCCCATGCGCGGCTATACCCTGGCCCTGGACTTCCCCATGAAACCCGGGCTCACGGCCCTGCTCAACACCCTGGATCAACTGGTCCATGACCTGGGGGGACGGGTATATCTGGCCAAGGACGCCAGAATGAATCAGAACAGCTTTATCCGTGGATACCCGGAAAACCGCAGATTTCTGGAGATTAAACACGGTCTGGACCCTGACAACAAAATGACATCCCTTCAATCCAAGAGGCTTGGCTTATGCGCAAAAGCGTATTGATACTGGGGGCAGGTTCGGATGTGGCCAGGGCCCTGGCCCGGGAACTTGCCCAGGCAGGATATGATCTGCAGCTGGCAGGCAGAAAGGTGGAGGAACTGGCCAAGGATGCCAGGGATCTGGAAATCAGATTCGGTATACAGTCCAGGGCGTTATATTTTGATGCTCTGGACCTGGATACTCACCAGAGCTTTTACGAGGCCCTGAAACCCCGGCCCATGGGTGTGGTTGCCGCCTTCGGCCTCCTGGGCGAAGAGGATCTGGCCAGGCACAATCAGCAGGAATGGCTGCGCATCATCCACACCAATTATACCGGGTGCGTGAGCATCCTGACTATTGCCGCCAATAACCTGGAACAGTCCGGGGAGGGTTTTATTGTCGGAATAAGTTCAGTAGCAGGGGATCGGGGCAGGGCTGCCAATTATGTCTACGGCAGCGCCAAAGCCGGTTTGAGCGCTTTTCTCAGCGGACTGAGAAACAGGCTCCATAAAAGAGGTGTCCGGGTAATCACGGTCAAGCCGGGTTTTATCAAAACCAAGATGACCAGAGAGCTTGATCTGCCCCCCAGGTTGACTGCTTCTCCTGAAGAGGCTGCCACAGACATATTTCGAGCCATAAGCAAACGAAAGGACGTGATATACACCCGATGGATCTGGCGCTGGATAATGCTTGTGATCAGAAACATCCCTGAAAGAGTGTTCAAACGCCTGTCCATCTGAACAGATACAGGTTAAACCGGATTCAGTGACCGGTTCCCGGGATGAGCAGGGTATCTCTCCATAACAACAGCTTTATATATTTCAGATACAATTCATGAATTATTCACAGGCCAGAAATTTCTTCTATTTTGCCCTGGTTCTCTCGGTTCCCCTGAAGCTCGCTCTGGCGCATTCGCTCCCCCTGACCGGAGACGAGGCCTACTTCGTTCTCTGGGCCAAATTCCCTTCTCTGGGCCATTACGACCATCCCCCCCTCATCGGGTGGATGATCCCCCTTTGCCTGCAACTGCACGAAAGCGAGATTTTTGTCCGCCTGCCGTCCATTCTGGGCGGATACGTCCTGGTCTGGGGAGTATACAGCGTTTTGAAGGACCAGGACAAATCCAGGGCCTTGGTGGGCGCTTCTGTTCTGCTGCTGACCCCGGTCTATCTCCTGGGAATCATGGTCAGCACTGACACCCCTCTTATCGTAGCCATGTTTCTGTCGGTCCTTTCCCTTTACCGGGCTGAAAAACAAGACAGGTACGGTATGTATATACTTTCGGGAGCGCTCCTGGGCCTGGCCTTTTTATCCAAGTATTTCGCAGCGCTTCTGCTGCTGGCCTACATGGTACACTTTCTGCGCCAGGGCCTGGGCAGACTATCCAGGCTGGGGATGGTTTTCATGGGCTGTCTCCCCTTTGTAATGCTCAATCTTTACTGGAACTATACCCACTGCTGGGTCAACATAATGTTCAACTTTGTCAACCGCACCCAGGACGGACAGGTCAGCCTGATCCAGCCCCTGGTTCTGGTGGCCGTGCTGGTGTGGATCATGTCTCCTATGCTGGCTGTGCAGATGTTCAGGCACCATAGAAGTGTCCGGGCCGGAATGTCCAGAAATGGGCTTCATCTTTTTGCTGTGGCGGGACTGGTTCCGCTGGCCGTGTTTTTCGTTGCATCCTGGATGTATTCGGTGGGCGTCCACTGGGTGCTGGGCTTTCTGCCCTTTCTGTATGTGCTTTACGCACAGGCTCCTGGAAAATCCCTTTTACTGGGGCGCAACTTCATGTCGGGCTATGCTGTCCTGCATGTGCTTATTGCGGTCACCCTCCTTGCAATGCCTCTGGATATTCTGAAAGACAGGCCGCAGCTGCACCGCGATGCGGTCTTCTATCTCCAGCCGGCCCGGGTTGCCGAGGCCTTGGAGCCCCTGGAGGCTGATCACTACACCACTCCCAGTTATTCCAGGTCTGCAGTGATGTCCTTTTATTCCGGAAAGTACTGGGGTGTTCTGGGAACCGGTTCCAAATACGGGCGCGAGGATGACCGGCTGACCGATTTCAGGCGCCTGGAGGGACAGGACTTTATTTTTCTGTCCCGCAGGGAAAGCGTGGACACTGAACAGCTTGGGAAGTATTTTTCCAGGGTCGAAACCCTCCGTGTCCAGGTTATGGGAACAGAGTTCGCAGTGGCCAGGGGCATTGGGTTCGATTTTCAGAGCTACCAGGAGCAGGTGCTGACCCGGATCAGAAAACGCTACTATGATATCCCGGAGTTTTTACCCAGCGGCGAATGCTTTTTTATTCAGCGCTATTTTCCGTGATCCGGGAGGTTTTCATCCATCCTGTGCCGTATCAGAGCCCGAAGCAGCGGGCAGGATACAGACAGGCAGCGTACAATGAAATTGCATCATGTTGCAGCAGCAAAAGTCAAGATACTGATTTGCAATTTTAATATGTCCTTTTGGTCAGCCCGTGCTTTTTGAGCTTGTACTGCAGGGTGCGCCTGCTGATGCCCAGAGCCTGGGCGGTTTTTTCCCGATGTCCCTGATGATCTTTTAAGGCCCTTTCCAGGGTCTCTTTTTCGGCCCTGTCCAGGGATTCATCTTCATGTTCCGGTTCAGGGCCTGACTTAATGCCACCCTGGACAATACTTTCAGGCAGATCCCGGACATCCAGTGCATCACTTCTGGAGAGTATAATGGCTCTTTCAATCACGTTTTCCAGCTCCCGGACATTGCCGGGCCAGTCATACCCGGCAAGGGATTCCAGGAATCCTGGGGTGATGCGCCTCATTTCCTTTTTATTTTTCTGTCCAAGAAGCCGTACAAAGTGATTGACCAAAAGGGGCAGATCCTCCATCCTTTCCCGCAGCGGCGGCACTTTGATCTCCACTACGTTGAGCCGGAAATACAGGTCGTGTCTGAATCTGCCAGCTCTGACCTCCTCAAGCAGCTCCTTGTTAGTGGCAGCCAGAAAACGCACATCCACCCCGATTTCCCTGGCTCCTCCCAGGGGCTGGATGAGCTTCTCCTGCAGGGATCGGAGCAGTTTGGCCTGCAGCTGAAGGGGAAACTCCCCGATTTCATCCAGAAAGAGAGTTCCTTTATCTGCCAGCTGGAATTTTCCCGGCTTGTCTTTGCCTGCTCCGGTAAAGGCCCCTTTCTGGTAGCCGAACAGTTCGCTTTCCAGAAGTTCAGCCGGCATGGCTGCACAATTGATGCTTATAAGAGGCCCATTTTTCCTGGTAGATGCCTGATGCAGGGCCCTGGCCACCAGTTCCTTGCCTGTGCCAGATTCTCCCTGAATCAGCACGTTGGCCTCGCTTGGCCCGACCTGACTAACCAGTTCCAGGACTCTTGAAATGGCCCGGCTTTGGCCGATAAGCTCCACTCTTGCCTGCACCGCCCCTATGCCCGGCTTATGCCTGGAATTATCCAGTACCAGCCTCTGGTACTCATAAGCCCTGTGAATAACTGACTTGAGTTCTTCTATATCCGCAGGCTTGGTCAGATAATCGAAAGCACCCTTTTTCATGGCTTCCACAGCCGAACCCACGCTGCCGAAAGCGGTAAGCATGACCACCTGGATCCGGGCCTGCATCCTGCTTATGCGCTCCAGGACCTGTATGCCTTCCATGCCGGGCATCTTCATGTCCAGAAGGACCACGTCCACCCGTTCCTTCTCCAGGATCTCCAGACACTGCGCGCCATTGGCCGCTTCCAGAACCTCAAAGCCCTGATCCTGCATGACCGCCCTGACCATCATTCTATGCCCGGCCTCGTCATCCACAACCAACAGCCTGGGATTATTCGGCATCGATCTACCCTTATTCAAATTTTCGGCCTGCTGCACGGAAGACTGACCCTTTTTTACCAAGCGCCTTGCCGGCAAGCCCCTGCCCGAACGGCTCATGGCTCCAACTATTACATACCTTCCAATGCGCAGATTCCCGATCTCCATTCCACTTTATCAGGCGTCTTTTCCCTGGTACCCTGGCAGATACAGACTGACCGTGGTTCCCTGGCCCGGCCACGAGTCAATACTGATTTTGCCCTTATGGTCCTGCACAATACGGTGAACAATGGCCAGTCCCAGCCCGCTGCCCTGGTCCCGTGTGGAAAAAAACGGCTCCATGGCCTTATCCCTGGCATCAATGTCCATTCCCTGCCCATTGTCTGCCACCTCAATACACACCATGCTGTCCTGTTGTCGTGCCGTCAGGCTTATTTCTCCTCTGTCCCGGTCAACTGCCTGCAGGCTGTTCAGAACAAGGTTGATCAGTGCCTGTTTGAGCAGATCCGCATCAGCCTGGACAGATACGTCTTGTGCATCCATGTGAAGTCTTGCCCCCATGCTTTGCAGATCCAGATGCAGCAGGACACCGACCTGGGCGAACAGCTCGTTCAGATCAACATGGACAGGACTGAGTCCTCTGGGCCTGGACAGGTACAGCAGATCATTGATCACCCGGTTCAGCCGGTCAGCCTCGGAAGCCATGGTCCGGGCATATTTGGCTGCCGGTTCCTCTCCGGCGAATTTCTGCTGAAAATACTGGGCAAATCCTTTGAGAGAGCCAAGAGGGTTGCGGATTTCATGGGCCAGACCGGCTGCAAACCGGCCCACTGCAGCCAGCCGCCTGGAGTGCTCCAGATCTCCTTCAAGCTCCCTCATCTTGGTCCGGTCCCTGAGCAGCACTAGCAGTTCCTGTTCTTCCTTGATGGGCAGATACAGCACCTCCAGGGACTTGTCTGCCAGTTCCACCTGATCCCACTGTGCATCCGGGCCAGGCTCCACCTGCAAAGGCAGAAAACTGGAAAGCTTCTTCCCCAGGATCTCGCTTCCTTGTCCCAGCAGCTCCTTGGCCGCAGGATTGGCCGCAGTAATATCAAGATCCTGATCGACGCTCAAAAGCCCGTCCGGCATGTTGTCCAGGAGCCTGGAATGAAAGCTGCTCAGGCGCGTGAACTGCCGGCCCTGCTCCTTCTTGCGCAGATATCCCCAGACCAGGGAGCCGATGATGAAAATGGCAGCCAGTGTAAAGGCAGCCTGGACTATGATGGTCCTTTTGTAGCCCGTGTATGCCTCCAGATGGCCGGACATATCCAGGGCAATGAATACTACGCCCCGACCACTTCCAGCCTCAGCTTCAGGCTCTGCTCTTCCCATCCTGTGTCCTACTCGCCTGGCTCGGAAGCCATAGACAAAGACACGCTCTCCTTCAAGAGCGATTTCCCCTCTCCAGCCCTCTTGAACCGCCATGTCCAGCATTTCCGGGTCGGGATGGAATTCAACAGGCCTGATATCGCGGCTGGAAAAAATCACTTCCCCGCCCTCCCCGTAAAGAGCGAAAAAAATCACATCTCCCTCCTGCAAAAGCTCCCGGAGAAGATCTTCAGCCGCAGGAACAAAATCCAGGCTATTCATCCACCTCATGCCGCCCATGCCGCGCATGGCTCCCCTGTAGAGGTTGGATTCAATACTGCGGCCAATTGATTCAGCGCTCAGGGCCAGGTGTTCCCTGACCTGCTCCTGCTGCTGCCTGAGATTCTGCCAGGTCAGGAAAAAAACTCCCAGGGCTAGGAGGATGAATATGATTCCGGAAATCAGCGCAGTACTGACCTCCTTGCGGTCCAGATTTATGTCCACTAATGTCTCCGGACGGGATTCAAAAAATTATGTTTTAACAATAATTATTTTAGGGCAAATCAAAGGGCATGTAAATCAGGGGAAGGACAAAAGGAAATCCCGAATAATGCGGACAAGTGCTGGACATCTATGACTTCCGGGCCGAACCTTGGACTGTCTCCAGAATGGACTTGACTGCGGGTCTGTCCGCCGGGCTTCTGCCTATATGATGCAGGCGGACCACGCCATCGGGATCGATGAGCACGTCTCCTCCGCGCTGGGAAACGTCGCCCGAGGCTTTTTTAGGCCACTTGCCCCACAGGATTTCCTTGAGATATACCCACCAGGTAGCAGGACCCACAAGCTCCAGAAAGCTGGCCTTGAGCATCCCATAGCCATGGTAAAGAAAGCGGTCCTCATCCACCAGCAGAGGCCACTTGAGCCCGGCATCCTCTGCGTAGGCCCTGGCCAGAAAACCCGCCTCAAAGGTAACCACAGCTATCTGAACGTTCAGTTCTTCCAGAAACTTTTCCTGCTCCTGCAACTGCAGGAGGTGCCGCTGGCAGGCCAGTCATCCCAGGTGGCGATGAAATACCATAAGCAGCCACCGCCCCAGATAATCCTGCAGCCTGTGTTCGCGGCCCTGGCTGTCCTTCAGGACAAAGTCAACGGCAGGCTTTCCTGTGAGGTCAAATGCTCCAAGCATGATGTTCATTGCTCCGGTGCTGATATCAGGGCGCATGCATCCATGCGCCTTCTGGAATATTTTTCCCGGGTTAAGACAAAAAAAGACTTTCCAGTCTTGCCAGGTTTGATCATTAAGACTATTTTAAAAAAGATTGGGACTGCATTTTAGGCTCAGCTGCTTGAATTTCCAGTGTTACTAGTGAGGTCAAGACAGCGTAAAGCCGATATGTTCATTTTTAAATATTGCATACAGATATTAACCTGATTGAGCAACTGGATTTTAAACCTTGGGTTCAGGGTAGTAAGGTGTCTGCATCTTCGAAAAACACCTTCCGGAAGACTGTCTGGTGACAGGCTCTCCTGATTTTCAGCAGATAAACCGGTAATCGGACGCACTCAGCGCTGAACATGACTTAAAACTTACCCTGAGCCATCAAGATGTTTTCGACGGACCGTTCCTGGTAAACAGATTATAAAAAACCGGAGAGAATAGCGTGTTCAGGTTTATTCCATTTTTAATCATATTGTCTACCTCCCTCATTCTTAACACAGGACCTTCAATGGCAGATGAACAAAAAGTATATACCCTGCACAACGGAATGCGGGTCGTTGTGGATGAGGATTCCAGGTTTCCCCTGGTTTCCCTGCGCCTGTATATCCGGGCCGGCTCCAGTCATGAACCGCCGGGACAGGAAGGTATAAGTCACTTTCTGGAGCACATGGTCTTCAAGGGAAGTGAAAAACGAGCCCCTGGAGAGGCTGCACGGGAAATCGAGGAAGCTGGAGGCAGCCTGAACGCAGGAACAAGCTTCGACTATACAGTATACACTGTTGATCTGCCCGCACAAAAACTCCATCTGGGGCTGGATGTGCTGCAGGACATGGTGTTTGGAGCAAGCCTGGAGGCAAATGAGTTCAAGATGGAGAAACAGGTGGTCCTGGCCGAAATCCAGAGAGCCATGGACAATCCGGGCAGCAGGCTCTTTAATATGATTCAGTCCCAGGTCTGGGCCGGCAAGCCCTATGTCCATCCCATCCTGGGCTATCCTGACACTGTTCAGGCCATGACCCCGGAGGATCTCAGGGATTACATGGACAGCCTGTACCAGCCCCGGTCCATGGTTTTGTCTGTAAGCGGCAATGTAGAAACCCGGGATGTCCTGGAAAAATCCCAGGAGCTTTTCGGTAATATTGCCAACAGGACCACCATGGCCGCGCCAGGGCCCCTGGGCATCCCTGAAAGAAGCGAGGAACCTCTGCGCATCATGCACGGACCCTGGCAAAAGGCTTACATGGCCCTGGCCCTGCCCATTCCAGACCTTGGCTCGCCCGAGGCCACGGCTTTTGATGTACTGGCACATCTGCTGGGTGGAGACAGCACCTCTCTGCTCTACCGCAAGTTCAAATACGAAAAAGGCATGGTGGACGAAATCTCCGCCAGGGCTCTAAGCCTGGATCGAACCGGAATGCTTTATTTTTATATCCAGCTGAGCCCTGACGAGCTTAAATCCTTCTGGGAGCAATTCACAGCCACCTTAAAGGAACTTGATGCATCCACATTCAGCAGCGACCAGCTGGAGCGGGCCAGAATCTCCCTGGAAGAAAGGATCTACCGCTCAAAGGAAACTCTGGGGGCCAAGTCTTCCAGGCTTGGCTTCGACCTGCTCCTGAAGAATGACGTCCGGGCCCAGGATCGCTACCTGCACGAACTCAGGCGTATATCCAGAGATGATCTCCAGAGACTCATAGACGGATTTCTGTGCATGGAAAAGGCCTCGGCCTCAATTCTGCTGCCGGAGCAGATCCCGGTAAAACAGGAAATCCTCCATTGGCAGCAGGAGCTTGAACCTTGCGCCCGGGAGAAAGAAGAGCCTGAGGTGCACAGGGTAACTGAAACTCTGGTCAGGGACGTGGGAAAAAGCAGCAAACTCGTGATTCTGCCCGATGAGCACCTGCCCTATACTGCTCTGCACATATCCTGGCCGGGAAGCAACAGGCTGATCCATAAGGAGCAGCAGGGCCTGCCCCAGCTGGCAGCCTCCGCCCTGACCAGGGAAACTAAAGACAGATCCTACTCCCAGATCCAGGAGTTTTTAAAAGACAGGGCAGCAATCCTGGGAGCTTCAGCGGGCCGGAACAGCTTCAGCCTCAGCGCCCGTTTCCCTGTCAATTACAGCAGTGACATGTACTCCCTTATCCAGGAAGTGATTACCGGGCCGGCCTTCTCAGCAGAAGAGGTGCACAGGGCTGCAGCCAACCAGATCTCCTCCATCAGGGAGCAGGAAGACCGTCCCATGGGCTTCGCCTTTCGCCATCTTTTTCCGTTTCTCTTTGACTCGGGTCCCTACAGCTATCTTCACCTGGGCCGAGAGGAATATGTGCAGCAGGTCTCTACGGATGAAATTAAAGATTTCTGGCAGACCCAGAGGAAGAAGCCCTTTGTTCTGGCTGTTAGCGGACAGGTGGACAAAAAAGAATTAAACCAGCTGGTCAGAGAGCTGGAGCAGATGGAAACCGGTGATCCAGCCCCTCTGCCCAAAGTTTCCTGGTCCGGGGAGAAAGTGAAGCAGGTGTATCTTAAGGACAGGGTCCAGGCCCATATCCTCAAGGTCTTCCCTGTGGCGGGCAAAAAACATGAACATGCTGCAGGACTGGAAGTATTGAACAAGGTCCTGGCCGGTCAAGGGGGGCTATTGTTTCGTGAGCTGCGGGACAGGCAGGGCCTGGCCTACTCAGTAACTTCACTTCTGTGGCAGACCCCGGAGACAGGTTTTCTGGCCCTTTACATCGGTACATTCGAGGACAGAACCCAGGAGGCACTTGCCGGTTTTGAAGAAATAATTGCTACGCTCAAACAGACCGCGCCTGACAAGTCAGAAGTAAGCCGGGCCGCCAGCCTGCTCTTCGGGGAATACCACCGGGGGCGGCAGACTCTGTCCAGCAGGGCCCAGGAAGCCTCAAACCTTCTTGTACAGGGCCTGGACCTGGATTTCAGAAAAGAAATGATTGACAGGGCAGGCCAGGTGGAGCCTGAACAGATCCAGGCCCTGGCCAGACAGTACCTGAATACTGATCAGAGCTATCTGTTCAAGATCATTCCTGAATAAAGTGGGAATTCAAAATCTCTGCAGACTGTTGTCAGCATAATCCAGCCCAGGAAGAGCCATAGACATGAAAGGTCGTTACCGGCCAACTGGACTCTGAAGGGGCCTCCGTGCAGAGTATTTTACTGATTCGTGCCAGAGGACCCGAGCCATGCCTTTTTCTCCCTGAATCCAGGATTCCAGAAACTTTGATGCTCAAGAGCACATCTTCCTGAGCCAGGCTGGCACACGGACCGGCCTTCCCTCCCGGCTCATGCATACATGGCTGGTCCGGCCCAGGGTCAGAACCTGATCCTGCACGTCATTCAGCACCTCGTACGTAAACACAAAAGATGCCCGGCCCCACTTGCTTATCCCGGCCCGGATAAAGACCAGGTCATCAAAACCGCATGGAGCCAGATACCGGCACCAGGCCTCGGTGACCGGAAGAAAGGTCCCCCCGGCCTCGATTTCATTGTAGCTGATCCCTCGTTCCCGGATATAGGTGCTCCTGGCCATTTCGAACCAGTGCAGGTAGTTGGCGTAGTACACCACGCCCATGGCGTCAGTCTCTCCATAGGAAACCCGGTGAGGATGAAGAGTCTGGGGAACTGGAAACTCTAAAGCGGGCCTGATCATATTTTTATCCGATCCAGGGCATAAGGCAGAAGATCAAAGCCCCTTTTCAGGAAGAGACCGGTCCTGGCGGCCTCATTTTCAGAGAACGCTCCTGGACCTGAAGCCTTTTTTCTGCTGTTGTACACCAGGAAAGGCACCGGGTCCGGGGTATGGGTGCGCAGCTTTATGGGGGTCAGATGGTCGCAGCAGACTATCATGATAAAGTCCGTGCCCTGCAGGTATTCCAGCAGAGGAATGACAATATGCCGGTCAAAACGGGCAATGGCCTCCACCTTGTCCTGAACACGACCCATATGTCCGCATTCATCCGGGGCTTCCAGGTGAACCAGCAGAAAATCCCCGGCCTGCAGAAAAGATTTGGCAGCATTGAGTTTCCCCTGGTAATTGGTGTCAAGAAGCCCGGTTGCCCCCGGTACATCTATTGCTTTCAGGCCTGCAGCCCTGCCCAGCCCCTTGATCAGATCCACTGCGGAAATCACTGCTCCATGCATGAAAAACCTTTCAGAAAACTCCGGCAGCCTTAAGGGTCCTCCCTGGCCCCAGGGCCAGATAAACCCGGCCCTTGTTTTGTTTTCTTCCCGCTGCAGAATCCGTGCAGCCTCCCGGACAATCTCCCAGAGGGGAGGATAAGACTTATAGGCTTCAATGTCCCTGGCAATGTTCCGGTCCAGAAGGTCGTGCGGAGGCGTTATGTTCAGCCCGGCAGCACCGGTAACAAGGCCTTTCTTCTGAATAAGTATATGGCGGTACTGCACTCCCGGATAAAAAAAGAACTCTGAACCGATGAGCATCTCCTGCAAAAGTCTGATAAGTTCTACAGCCTCCCTGGTAGGGATGTGGCCGGCTGCATAATCCAGCATTTTTCCTGCCGACGACAGCCCGCTTAAGCTTACCAGATTGCAGCGCCAGATAAGATCGTCTTCAGCCGTTTCAAGACCCATGGCCACTGCCTCGATGGGTCCTCGGCCGGTGTGGTATCTGGCCGGATCATAACCCAGAAGGCTCATGTTGGCTATGTCCGATCCCGGGGGCATGTGTCCGGGAATAGTCTGACACAGTCCCGTTCTGGAGACCGGGGCCAGGAAGTCCATGCCTGGGGTGTAGGCCGCCTCCAGGGGGGTTTTTCCGTCCAGCTCCTCCAGAGGCCAGTCCCCCATTCCGTCAGCCACCAGCAACACGACCTTGGTCATTACACTCCCCCATGAAAACTGTCAGGTTACCCCAGAATCCGGTAATGAACAGCAGAAGCAGTGATAAAATCAAACCTGTCAATAATCTCCAGGGCCCTGCGTACGGCGCTGAGCTGAGCCTTGTGGGTCAGAAAGACAATGGGTACTCCTGCTCCGCCTGGAAGTTCCTGTTTTTGAACCACCTGGGCTATGCTGATGTCGTGTTCGCTCATGACCCCGGCCACTGCAGCCAGAACTCCCGGCTTATCCTGGGCGGTAAAACGGAAATAGTGCCTGGAAACCGCAAGTTCGGGCTTTACAATGTCTGCTTTGGGCAGGATCTTTTCCAGGAATCCGGTATTGTTGGGCACTGCATTGTCCCTGGCCAGGGACAGGACATCGGACAGCACTGCACTGCCCGTGGGCAGATCTCCTGCCCCCTGACCGTACAGCATGACCTGACCCACTGCATTGCCGTGGATCAGAACGGAGTTGAAAGGACCGTCAACCTTAGCCAGAATATGTTCCTCAGGAAGAAGGGCCGGAAAAACCCCGGCCTGGAGATGGCCTGATTTTTCCCTGACCTGGGCAATCAGCTTGATCTTGTATCCAAACTCACCTGCCAGGGATATATCCATGGCCCTGACCCGGGCAATGCCCTCCACGGGCAGGAGATTCAGGGAATAATCCCTTCCGTGGGCCAGACGGATGAGCATCACCAGCTTGTGAGCAGAGTCAATGCCGTCAATGTCCAGGGAAGGATCTGCCTCTGCATATCCCAGGTCCTTGGCCGCCTGCAGGGCAGTGGCAAAATCCAGTCCCTTGTGGGTCATCTCGGTCAGGATGAAATTGGCTGTGCCGTTAAGTATCCCGGTCAGAGAACGTATCCTGTCGCCGGAAAGGCTTTCCTTCAGGGTCTGGACCACTGGGATGCCCCCGGCCACGCTTGCTTCGTAATAAAGCCCCATTTCCTGCTCATAAGCCAGAGAGAAGAGCTCGTTGCCCCTTTCTGCCAGCAGGGCCTTGTTGGCGGTGACCACGTGCTTTTTCTCCCTGAGGGCGCGGGTGATCACCTCATGGGCTGTTTCAACCCCCCCCATGAGTTCCACCACAATGTCCACATCCGGATCATGGACCAGATCTTCAAGATCAGCAGTCATTTCTGTTTCCGGCCCGGGAAGAAAAGTGCGTTTTTTTTCGAGGTCCCGGACCAGGATCTTGAGGATTTTCAGCTCCTTTCCAAGTCTTCTCCTGATCCAGTTACTGTTCTCCTGGATGATTCTGGCCAGTCCTGTGCCCACTGTTCCAAATCCGGCCAGACCGAGGTTGATCACCTTTTTTTGCACCTTTATCCTCCCAGCACCTTCTTTATGCCCCGGAGAGCCTGGTTGATGCGGTGTCTGTTCTCCACCAGGGCAAAGCGGACATGGTCATCTCCGTAATGCCCGAATCCCAGCCCCGGGGACACGGCAACTTTGCCTTCCTGCAGAAGCAACTTGGAAAATTCCACTGAGCCCATTTTGCTGAATTCTTCAGGTATCCTGGCCCAGACAAACATGGTGGCCCTGGGCTTTTCCAGGCTCCAGCCGATGCGGTTCAAACCCTCCACCAGGGCATCCCTGCGGTCCCTGTATATGTCCACGATCTCGTGCACGCAGTCCTGAGGACCGTTGAGAGCGATGATGGACGCTATCTGAATGGGTTGAAAAATGCCGTAATCCAGGTAGCTCTTTATCCTGGTCAGGGCGTGAACCATGGCCTTGTTGCCGCAGCAGAAGCCCATGCGCCATCCGGGCATGGAATAGCTCTTGGACATGGAAAAGAACTCCACCGCTACGTCCTTGGCTCCGGGAATCTCCAGGATACTGGGTGCCCTGTACCCGTCAAAGCAGAGATCAGCATAGGCCAGATCGTGAATTACATACAGTTTGTGTTCACTGGCAAAGTCCACGATTTTCTGGAAGAAACCCTGTTCCACCACCGCAGTGGTAGGATTGTGCGGATAGCAGATTATCAGCAGTTTGGGCATGGGCCAGGTCTGCCTGGTGGCGGTCAGGAGATCCTCAAAGAAGTCGCGGTCCAGACCGATGGGTATCCTGCGCACGTCTGCCCCGGCAATAATGGCCGAGTAGGGATGAATGGGATAGGTGGGATCCTGGGCAAAAACCACGTCCCCGGGGCTGAGCATGGCCAGGGCCAGATGGGAGAGGCCTTCCTTGGCTCCCATGGTGGCTATGGCCTCTGATTCCGGGTCCAGATGAACGTCATAGCGCCTTCTGTCCCAGTCGCAGATGGCCTTGCGCAGGTTGGGAATGCCTTTGGAGGCTGAATACCTGTGATTGACTCCCTTGCCCGCAGCCTCCACAAGCTTGTCCACAATGTGCCTGGGAGTAGCCAGATCAGGATTGCCCATTCCCAGGTCCACTATATCCTCGCCCTGACGGCGCAGCTGCATCTTGAGTTCGTTGACTATGGCAAAAACATAGGGCGGTAGTCTGTTGATTCGTGTAAATTCAGCCATGGACTGCTCCTGCAATATATATTTTCTGTAAAATGACCCTTAACGGTTTTAACGGTTACCTCAAAATGTTCAAAAAGACAAAAACAGTGCTCTACCTGTCACTTCTAAACGGTGAAAAGGCTTTTGGCAGGGTCCGGCCAAAAGAGTAAAGCACTGGACACAGCAGGCATGTTTACAATGATCACGGCACAATAAATAATAGTAAGTATGGCGCTGGACAAATGTCAAATAATTAGGTTGACGCATGCTCCTCGTTTGGTTATTTTTTTATTTTAAAGCCGCAGGATTCGGGACAATCTCCAAGATTCCCGAGCCGGCGGTCAACGGAGAGGTGGCCGAGCCGGCTGAAGGCGCTCGCCTGCTAAGCGAGTATGGGGGCCAAAACCTCCATCGAGGGTTCAAATCCCTCCCTCTCCGCCAACCTGACAATCTTTTGCCCGAAAACAGGCCCATCACCAGCCTTCCGGCCAGGCTCATCCGGGCCCAGGCTCTTCTCTCCGGCATGAAAATCCTGCAGATCAATACTGAAAAAACCTGGCGCGGTGGCGAGCGGCAAACCCTGCTGACCATGAAAGGCCTGATCCGGGAACGGCTGGATGCAAGACTTCTTTGCCTGGACGGCCATCCCCTGGCTCAAAAGTCCAAGGAGTTGATGCTGCCGGTAATCCCGGTCAAAAACCAGGTGGCAGCATATAAATTTCTCCTGGCTCACGGAAGAGACTATGATCTGCTGCATGCCCAGACCAGCCGGGCCCAGAGCCTGGCTGTGCTCAGCAAGCCCGGGCACAGGCGCAGAGTTGTCTACACCAGGAGAGTGGATTTCAGGCCAAAAGGCACTGCGGCCCGGTTCAAATACCTGTTTACTGACCAGGTGGTGGCCATTTCCGGAGCTATTAAACAAATCCTGGCTGAATCTCTGCCTGGAAAGGAACCTCTGGTCATAGGCAGCTGCATTGATACCACTCGAGACCTTCTTCCCCCCGCAAGCAAAGCTCTGGAGCTGAAAAAAGATCTGGGCAACAGAAAAATCATAGCCAGCGCTGCAGCCCTGGTCCCCCACAAGGACCCTCTGACCATGGTCCGGGCTGTAGCCCGGCTCAGGAGAAATGCGGCCCAGAATTTTGTTTTCCTCCATTTCGGCCAGGGAGAGCTGGAAGATGAGGTCCGCAGGGAAATCCTTCATCTGCATCTGGACAAAGAGTACTTGCTCATGGGTTTTGAGAATAACCTGGAAGGATTTTTCCCGGTTTTCGACCTCTTCGTCATGAGTTCCAGTGAAGAAGGTCTGGGCAGCAGCGTTCTTGAAGCATTCCGATACAGGGTGCCGGTAGTCTCCACCATGGCCGGGGGCCTGGAAGAACTGGTCCAGGGGCGGGGACTTTTATGCCCGGTGGGAGACTGCATGTGTCTGGCCCGCAGAATGAATCAGATTCTGCGCTCGCCTGACATGTTCCGGGATCTTGTTCAGGATGCACACGCCTACGTGCTTGAAAAGCACAGCCTGGAAGAGATGACCAGGCAGTACATTTTATTATATCATAAAATGATGGGCTGAACCCTAAAATCCTGTTCCGTTCTGCTCAAGATCCCGGACCAGAAGCTCCCTCAGGCGTCTGCTCACAGGGCCGGGGCGCACGTCATGAACAGGCTTGCCGTTGTAGCGGACTATGCTCATGGCATCCAGAGTAGTGCCCAGAAGGATGACCTCTCTGGCGTCATAGAGCTCTCCTTCCGGAATGCGACGGAACACGAACTTCACCTCCTCCTTGATCAGCTCCAGAGCACGCATCAGGGTTGTCCCCGGAAGGGCATTGTTCAGTTCCGGGACTAAAATCCTTCCTTCATGGTCGACTATGATCACATTTTCAATGCAGCCCTCGGCCAGAAAACCGTTGTTGTCGAAGCAGAGAACAAAATCGCAGTCTTTATCCACGGCCTCCTTTTTCATAAGCACGTTGGGCAGGTAGTTCACCGACTTGATCCTGGCCATAAATCCCGGTTTGGCCGGCTGGTCCGCTTTGCAGGCACGCACGCCCTTCTCCCACATGCTTTCGGGAAGATGATTAAACCGTCTGGCCACAATGTAAAGGCTGGGACAGGGGCATTCGCGGTAGTCAATGGAGAAGCCCCCCGGACCCCGACCGATGAACAGGCTTAAGTATCCATCATCCTGCCTGCCTGCCCGGGCTGTTTCAATGGCCAGTTCCCGGATTCGGGACCAGGGCAGCGGAGGCGGGATGAATATGGCCCGGCAGTTCTTTGCCATGCGCTCCAGGTGGGCTTCCAGCTGATATACCTTGCGGCCCAGATATTTCACCGTCTCAAAGACACCGTCCCCGCGATGGATCATGTGATCATCCAGGGGAATGAGCATGAGCCTGGGATTGGTGCAGACCATCTCCAGGCGGTGATCATAGAAGGCAAAAAAGTTCTCCTCTCCCGGACGGGGGAGGCTCATGAGCTTGTCCAGGTATTCCTGGGTTGATGCGATCTGGACCATCTGTGTATTTCTCCAGGTTTCAATCCTCCGGGGCAGGTACCCCCGGCCTCAGACATCCGACGTCCTTTCTCCCATATCCGATTCCTACGGCACTCTGATCAAATCCTTGATCATAAGGAATTCTGCGATCTGAACGGCGTTCAGAGCCGCCCCCTTGCGGATATTGTCCGCCACCACCCACATGTTCAGAGCGTTTTCAGTGCTCTCATCCTCGCGGATACGTCCTACAAAGGTCTCGTCCCGGCCGGCGGCAGTGATGGGCATTGGGTAAAGCTTTTCAGAGGGATTATCCAGGACCTGGACCCCGGGGGCCTGACTGAGAATGGCCCGGGCTTCCTGCGGGGTAATCCTGGATGCGGTCTGAATGTTCAGGGATTCACTGTGCCCGAAAAACACCGGCACCCGAACCGTGGTTACGGTTACTTTTATATTTTCGTCCCCCATGATCTTGACGGTCTCATTAACCATTTTCATTTCTTCCTTGGTGTAGCCGTTGTCCAGAAAAGCATCAATATGGGGCAGACAGTTGAAGGCAATCTGGTAGGGATAGACCTCCGGGTGTACTTCCTGCATGGAAAACAGCTGCTTGACCTGGGTTTCCAGTTCCCTGACGGCCTCTTGACCGGAACCGGATACGGCCTGATAAGTGGATGCCACCACCCGCCTGATTGTACCCACATCGTGAAGGGGCTTTAACACCACCACCATCTGGATGGTGGAGCAGTTGGGGGTGGCAATGATTCCCTGATGCCTTTCAAGATCACTTGGATTGACTTCGGGTACAACCAGGGGAACCTGGGGATCCATGCGCCAGGCACTGGAGTTGTCTACCACAACGCAGCCCCTGCCTGCTGCAATGGGGGCGAATTTTTCCGAAGTAGCTCCTCCTGCGGAAAATATGGCCAGGTCAATGCCCCTGAAGGAGTCCTCGGTCAATTCCTGCACGGTGAGTTCGCCGCCCTTGAACTCCAGCCTGCTCCCCGCAGATCTGGCCGAGGCCATGGGTATAACTTCCCTGGCCGGAAAATCCCTTTCCGCCAGAATCTTCAGCATCTCCCTGCCCACAGCGCCTGTAGCTCCTACAACGGCAACAACCGGATTCCTGCTCATCGTTTCCTCCCTGACTTGAGAGCTGTTAGTTAGTTTCCGTCCGGAAATTCTTTATTTCCGGATGCTGAAGCTATCGGTTTTCTTTCCGGAAATGAGGAGTTTTTTCTTTTGGCAAGAAAATCAAGCAATTATGAGGAGACGTATCTTCATACGTTGACGAAGAATTGTGCAGATTGACGCAGCCAAAAGGAAAAAGAACCGTTTCCGGATGAAAACTAGTTTAGTTATGGTTATCTGTATAACCTGTTATGGTTTAAGGCAAAATCCCGGTTATCTCCTATAACCATCTTGATCCTTGTGGGATTTTTTGATCTGAACTATCCTGGATCTCAGGCTTTTCTGCCCTCTGCCCTCGGTTCTATGGTCTGCTAGGCCACCACATCGGCTATCTGGAAAACCGGAAGGTACATGCTCACCACCAGGCCGCCCACAATGAGCCCTAAAAATACAATCATAACCGGTTCCAGAAGCGAGGTCAAAGTGTCCACTGCCGCATCCACCTGATCATCATAAAAATCAGCTGCTTTCTCCAGCATGGTGTCCAGGGCTCCGGTAGTTTCTCCTATGGAGATCATTTGAACCACCATGGGGGGAAAGATGCCTGTTTCCTCAAGGGGTCCGGCCAGTCCCTGCCCCTCGGTAATGCTCTTACTGGCCTCCAGGACTCCCTGTTCAACAGCCCTGTTGCCTGTCGCCCTGGAAACTATATCCAGGGCGCTTAAAATGGGCACCCCGGATGAAATCATGGTGCTCATGGTCCGGCTGAACCTGGCTACAGCTGCTTTGCGCAAAAGAGGACCGAATACCGGCAAAAACAGGATCACTCTGTCCACCAGGATCCTGCCCGGCTCACTGCGGTAGAACATTCCTGCTCCCAGGGCAAACAGCAACAGCCCTGCCAGTGCGTACACAAAGTTTTCCGTAACAAAACCGCTGAGATCTATCACCATCCTGGTAGGCGCAGGCAGAGCCTCTCCAAAATCCGCAAATACCTCCTCAAAGGTGGGTATGACAAAGATGAGGATAATGGCAATGACTGCCGCAGCCACAGTGATGATCACCCCGGGATAGATCAGGGCGTTTTTCATCCTGGACTTGAGTCTGGCTGTCTTTTCCATATACTGGGCCAGACGTTCCAGGACAGTGTCCAGCACGCCCGCAGCCTCTCCCGCCTGAACCAGATTGGTATAGAGGTCGTCAAATACTTCAGGATGCTTCTCCAGGCTTTCATGCAGAGACAGTCCGCTTTCAATATCGTTTTTGACCTCATACAGCTTGCGCCTAAGGATCTTGTTTTCGGTCTGCTCTCCAAGCACCTCCAGGGTCTGCAGGATGGGCACACCGGAATTGATCAGGGTGGCGAACTCACGGCTGAATACTACCATGTCCCTGGAAGTGACCCTCCCTTCCAGGAAAGTCCCCTCCAGGATATCCCTGGGCTTGGGTCTGACCCGGATCTCTTTCAAGCCGCGCCGCTCAAGTGTTTTACGGGCACTGTCCAGGCTTGGGGCATCCAGGTCCCCTTTGACCCTTCTTCCTGCTCTGGTGAAGGCTTTGTACAGAAATATGGGCATGGCTGAATGCTAGTCTCCAGTAGTGCGCAACACCTCCTGAACAGAAGTCTCCCCGTGAAGCATCTTGTTCAGGCCGCTGCGGCGCATGGAGATCATTCCGTCTTCAATGGCAGCTTTTTTCAGTTCCAGATCGCTTTTTCCTGCAAGAACCAGTTCCTGGATCCGGGATGTAACCGGTATTGCTTCGTATATCCCTGTCCGGCCGCTGTATCCTGTATAATTGCACTCCTGGCAGCCTCCTGGAATGTAGATCTTGGCCTGCTCTGCTTCATCCGGCAGCATGCCCATGGCTTCGAGCTTTTGCGGATCATGCCTCTTTAGTACCCTGCATGCGGAACAGAGCCTGCGCACAAGACGCTGGGACATGATGGCATTGACTGACGAGGCCACCAGAAATCCGTCCACCCCCATATTAATCAACCTGGTCAAAGCGCTGGAAGCATCGTTGGTGTGCAGAGTGGCCAGGACCAGATGTCCGGTCAGAGCTGCCTTGATGGCGATGGCGGCTGTCTCCAGGTCCCGGATTTCCCCCACCAGTATAATATCCGGATCCTGACGCAGAAAAGAGCGCAGCACAGAAGCAAAAGTCAGCCCCACACCTTCCTGTACCTGAACCTGATTAACTCCTTCCAGACTGAATTCCACAGGGTCTTCCACTGTAGAGATATTTACCCCAACCTGATTGAGTTCCATGAGGGCCGAATAAAGAGTGGTGGTTTTTCCCGAACCGGTGGGTCCGGTTACCAGCACCATGCCGTAGGGCTTTTTAATGGCTGATTCAAACACATTGTAGGAATGCTCCTCCAGGCCAAGATCCTGCATATTGATCCTGAGCATGGATTTATCCATGATGCGCAGGACAACCTTTTCCCCGAAAAGTGTGGGCAGGATGGAAACACGCAACTCCAGAGGATCTCCCTGGGGGGTGCGGGCCTTGATTCTTCCATCCTGGGGCATTCTCTTTTCTGCGATAGTTAGATGGGCCATAATCTTTAATCTGGAAATAAGCGCATTCTTCATTCTGATGGGAGGGCGCATTACTTCTGTGAGCATGCCGTCCAGACGGAACCTGACCCTGAAATCCTGCTCGTATGGTTCTATGTGAATATCTGAAGCCTTTTTCCTGATGGCCTCACTGATGATCACATTGACCATCCTGACCACCGGAGCCTGGGAAGCAGCCTCAAGAGCGGGCGCTGTTTTGTTTTCTTCCCCTTCAGGAGGTGTGTGCTCTCCCGTTTCCATTCCGGACAGAATATCACGCAGGCTTTCAGTAAACTGCTCTGCGAAGTTGTCCGTGGCTTTCCGGATGGATGACAGGGTGGCCATGTGGGGCACAGCCTGCATTCCGGTCATAAACTGGATATCATCCAGGGCGGCAATGTTGTCCGGTTCAAAACAGGCCAGGAACAGTCTGTTCTCATGGATGAAAAAAGGTACGGCCCGATGTCTGACCCAGACAGATGTATCCAGCAGATCCTGGATTTCCCGGGAGATTCCCAGTCTGTATGGATCCACCACAGGCAGGCCAAGATGCCTGGCCATGAAGTCACGGTACTGCTCCTCGGAAACAGCCCCGTACATCAGTGCGGCCCGGGGAAAATCGATCCTCTGCCTGGCCTGTTCGCTGCGAATAATCCGGACCTGTTCCGGTTCAAGCTTTACCTGCGAGATGAACTCCTCAGTCATTGATGAAGTCTGCATGGTTCCTGCCCGGACCGGTTTAGGTATTTTTCAAGAAATCGGACATACTGACTCGCAATGATTTAAATTATATTAATTATAAATAAAATATGCTTGAAAAGCAATGCGTCCTGCAAGCGGGCAGAAACCTCCCCGGCAGAAAAACCTCGCCGGGTCTCAAGCATTTTGTGCATGTCCGGGCCTGGTTGGGTTGACTAAATTTTGAGCAAAGGCTATATAGGTGTTTTATATTTTTCCAAGGAGCGTTGCACCAGATGAAACGGACATATCAACCCAGCAGAATCAAAAGAAAGAGAACGCACGGCTTCAGGGTACGCATGCGCACCAAAAATGGCCGGGCTGTAATCAACAGAAGAAGGTCCAAGGGCAGGAAAAGATTGGCAGTTTGACCTTTCCCAAGCACCTGAGGCTCCTGAAAAGGCCTCTTTTCCAGGGCTGCTACAAATGGGGCCGGCGTTACGCAACCAGGCATTTTATTGTCTTCATCAGACCCAATGGGCTGGGACACTGGCGCCTGGGGATCACGGCAAGCAGGAAAATCGGCCGGGCTGTAGTGCGTAACCGGATAAAGCGCCTGGTTCGGGAAACGTTCAGACTCCATCAAAAACAGGTTCCCGGGGGTCTGGACATAGTCGTAGTATGCAAGAAAAGGCCTGATATATACAAACTGAATTTAGACATCGTCCGGGGCCAGATTGTCAACCTGCTCAAGCAGGTCCGGGTTCCGGAAAAAAGCGGCACGAAGCCTGAAAACCAGATGGAATAATTCTGAAATCATGCGCTATATATTGATCATGATGATCCGGATCTACCAGAGGATTTTATCTCCTCTTCTTCCGCCTGCATGCCGATTTGTCCCAACCTGTTCGGAATACGCCAGAGAAGCCCTGATCATGCACGGGCCATGCAAGGGTCTTTTACTTTCTTTCCTGCGTCTGCTCAGGTGCAATCCTCTTTTTTCTGCAGGCCTTGATCCAGTGCCTGAATCTTTTTCCCTGAAATCCATTCTTGGAGCAAAAAAAGAACATGGACATACATAAAGTACTGCTCGCTGTTGTGCTTTCTCTGGCAGTTCTTGTGGCCTGGAACCTCCTGTTTCCTCCTGCGCCTCCGCCGGACAGGACCGTGGACGAACCTGAACGCCCTGAAGATACACGGCCTGTTCAGGAGCAGCCCAGGCTTGATCCTGATGCCCCTCAGGAGATAACAGATCGTGAGCTTCCGGATTTCGAGTCTGTTGAGGGAGAACAGATCATAGTGGACACTCCTCTTTACAGGGCCACCTTCAACAGTGCCGGCGGAGTTCTGGAACACTTCGTGCTCAAGGAATACAAACAGAGCATCGATCCTGACTCTCCCAAGATCGACCTGGTCACCCCCCGCTCTCTGGCCCGGGGGCCCATGGGCATAACCTGGAACCATGTTCCTTCATGGACAGAGGGCCAGTGGTCCCTGGAAGGAGATGATCTCTACCTGGAGCCCGGCCAGGAAAAGACGCTCAGGTTTTCCGGACGCATAGGCCAGATGAAAATAATCCGGGAAATGACCTTTCTGGCTGATACCTATAAGATTTGGGAAAACATAGAAATAATAAACACATCCTCCGCACAGGCCTCAGGCGAACTGGGCCATGTTCTGGCCAGTCCGGAATTTTCGGACAACCGTTTAAACCCCACCCGTGTGGCCTTTTTTGATGATGACGGACTGAGCCATAAGCGGGAAAGGCATCTCAGGGACGGCATCAGGAAATACAACGGCCTGCAGTGGGCCGGAATAGTTGATCATTATTTCATGATCACTCTGATTCCAGCCTCTCCGGACATGACCCTGAGAGCCGGGCACAGGGATGATATCTTTGAGATAACCCTGACCAAAAACATGCATTTTGAGGCCAACGCCTCCCAGAGCCTGGAGCAGTTCTATTATCTCGGCCCAAAAGACCGTAATTACCTGCAGGGAGCCCCCAACAACCTGGAGAAATCGATTTATTACGGCTGGTTCAATATCCTGGCCCAGCCTCTAATGTACGTGCTCAACTTCTTCTACCAGTATGTTGCCAATTACGGTGTGGCTATCCTGTTGCTCACCCTGGTGATCAAGATAATTTTCTGGCCCCTGTCACACAAAAGCTACAAATCCATGAACCAGATGAAGAAGCTTCAGCCCATGATGACCAAAATCCGGGAAAAACACAAGGATGACCGGAAAAAGATGAATGAGGAGATCATGCGGCTTTACAAGACCTACAAGGTCAACCCTCTGGGAGGTTGCCTGCCCATTCTGGTTCAGATCCCGGTGTTCATTGCCCTGTACCAGGGTCTTCTGGGCTCGGTGGAACTCAGGCATGCTCCGTTCATCAGCCATATACCCTTTACAGACATTGTCTGGCTGGCTGATCTGTCGGCCAGGGATCCATTCTTCATCACCCCGCTGCTCATGGGCGCAACCATGTTTTTACAGCAGCGCATGGCCCCTGCACCGGGCGACCCGCTGCAGGCCAAGATCATGCAGTTTTTGCCCCTGGTATTTATTTTCATCTTTATCACCTTTCCTTCAGGACTGGTGATCTACTGGCTGGCCAACAATGTATTGTCTATAGGCCAGCAATGGTATATGCTCAGGTCCGCGGATTTACCCCTGCAAAAGGCCGAACAGAAGGCTGCCCAGAAATCCGGGCAACAATCCGGAAACAATGTCGGTGAGATCACGGAAGACCAGGAGGATAAACAGGAACCCAAAAAATCCGGACCCGGCAGAAGAAAAAAGAAGAAAAAGAAGTAACTCCTGGATGGCACTGTACAAACAGCATTGGCTGAAGTAAAGGCCGGAACAATAATGGAACCGGGACGCCTGGCAACAGCAGTCTGTGTGTCTGCCCGGGACTGAGCGGGAATATCCCGGGAATCCTGCTTGTGGAAGAAAGCATCTGCTCATTGTTAAACTGCTTATAAAACCATTTTAAATAACCTGCTCTTTGAAAACCGGTTTCAGGCCGCCATCCGGGCGCTGCATTTCAGAAGGACAGGGCCGGGAGCATTATTTTTGCTGCTCCCCTATCCAAACCTCTTTTGCCCCGACAAGATTGGCTTCAAGCCATCCTGCCCTGCTGCATCAGACTGGCTGGACAATCACTGTAAAGCTCATCTTGAAGCCCGGAACATCTGAGAGAATGTTTTTCGGCCTGCCCGGACAAGACTGGTTATTTACCTGCAAGGAGTCAGCATGGACAATTATATGGAATTTTCCGGCAAGGACGTTGACCAAGCCATATACAATGCATGCAAGTTTTTCTGTATTGAACGCGATCAACTGGAAGTAGAAATCTTAAGCGGAGGTTCTTCAGGGATCTTCGGTCTGGTAGGTGTAAAAAAAGCCAAAATAAAGGCCAAAAAAAGAACAGATGATTACATTGAATCTTGGGACAATCAAGAGGACACAGACAGTACAGACCTGGAATTACCTGCGTTTGATCTGGAAGAAGACGAGCTGGAACCTGAGGAAATCAAGGCCCAGGAAAAAATCTCAAAGCCTGGTGAGCAGTACCGGCTCGATTCCGAAACAAAGCATTTCATACATGAGCTTATCCTGAAGCTGACCACTCCTCTGGCACCGGGAGTTGAGATCAGCATCAGGGATGACAGTGAGCCCGTCCAGGTCATTATTCAGGACAACAACAGTTCCGGGATCCTGCTCGGGCCCGACGGACAGACATTGAGCGCCCTGCAGTACATTGCCAACCGGATCATTGCCAGGCATTATCCAGATGCGGCCAGGATTCAGCTGGACACGGAAAATTTTCTGGAAAAACAGAGCGAAAAGCTGGAACAGAATGCTGTCCAGCTGGCCCAGAAAGCCATCAAGGCCGGCAAGACCATGAGCACCAGGCCCCTGAGTTCCTACCACCGCCGCATTGTTCACCTGGCTCTTCAGGGCGAAAACAAAATCCGTACCAAGAGCAAGGGAGAAGGGCCCATGAAACGGGTGCTGATTATGCCCAAGCTGGGCCGCAGGAAAAAACAGCAGGAAAAGGCCTGATGCCGTCTTTGGGCAGGGCTTGTTGATAAATGGATGGTATTAAATTTTCAAAGGCGGAGAAACATCTCCGCCTTTTTTTGGTTGCAGCCCAAAGCAGGAGCTGATCAATGTCGTCACCCGCAACCATAGCAGCCATAGCTACCCCCATGGGCCAGGCCGGAGTGGGGATAATCCGCCTGAGCGGACCAGCCAGTCTGGAAATCGCGGAAAAACTCTTTGTTCCCGGTCCCAGGTTCAAGGGCTTCAGATCCTACAGGCTTCATTATGGATGGATCAGGAACAGGCAGGGCCAGGTAATTGACGAAATCCTGCTGGCCTACATGCCCGCTCCTTTTTCCTACACCCGGGAAGAAGTGGTGGAGATCAACTGTCACGGCGGTCCGGCAGTTCTGGAGGCTGTGCTTGAGACGCTCTTCCATCAGGGTGCAGAACCTGCTGCGCCGGGAGAGTTCACCAGGCGGGCCTTTCTCAATGACCGCCTTGATCTTACCCAGGCTGAAGCAGTCCTGGAGATGATCAATGCTCCCACCCAGGCCGCGGCTCTTCTGGCCCGGGACAAGCTGCAGGGACACCTGAAGAACAAGGTCCAGGACCTGCGCCAGAGTCTGGAAGATCTGAAAAAAGATCTATGCCTGGCTGTAGACTTTCCTGAAGAGGACCTGGAATGCCTGCCCAGGGAGGCCCTGGCCGAGAAAGTTCAGGCGTGCGTCAGGGAAATAAAGGCTCTTATTGAGTCCTTTGAACAGAACAGGGTTTTTCGCGAAGGTGCTCTGGTGGTTCTGGCCGGAAGGGTCAATGCGGGAAAATCCAGTCTCATGAATGCCCTGCTGGGCAGGGAACGGGCCATTGTCACCCCTGTGCCCGGTACCACCCGTGACTACCTGGAAGAAGCCATAAACCTGAGAGGTCTTCCGGTCCGGCTGGTGGACACTGCCGGGCGCAGACCGGCCCTGGACCAGATCGAGATAATAGGCCTGGAGACCGGGCGCAGGCTGGTGGGTTCTGCTGATCTGTGCGTGCTGGTCGTGGATTCCAGCCAGGCTCCCGCTGCCGAGGATCTGGATATCCTGGATGAGGTGGGTCCCGACAGGGTCCTGGTGGCGGCCAACAAACGGGATCTCGTGGAGAATACGCCGGCATGGCTGGAAAAATTTGCCAGCCGTAAGGCAGAAGTAATCCCTGTGTCAGCCATATACGGAAGCGGCCTGGAAGAACTCACCTCCAGAATCCGCTCCAGAATCCTTGGATCCCGAACTGCCGGCTCTCCATCAACCATGGCACCCAACCTCAGACAGAAAGCAGCCCTGGAAAAGGCTCTCCAGGAACTTGGACACCTGGTCCGGGAGGCCGGTGAAGATGTGCCCTTTGATCTTCTGGGCGTCAGGCTGGATTTTGCCTGTGCCCAGCTGGATGAAATCACCGGGCGCATCGTGTCCGAGGATATTTTAAACAGCATATTCGACAGATTCTGCATCGGGAAATAGCGTCCATGGGCAAATCCCTTATCTGGATCAATGCATGCGAGGCCTCGGCCGATGCCTACGGTGCCCTGCTCATGCAGGAACTCAGGCGGCTGTCCCCGGAGATGGAGATCATGGGCATGGGGGGACAGGCCATGCGGGATCAGGGTCTGGATACTGTTTACAATGCAGAGGATCTCTCCCTGGTGGGACTGACAGAAGTTTTTACCGCCCTGCCCAGAATAGCCGGATATCTTGGAAGGATCAGAAGAATACTCATGGTTCGCAGACCCAAAGCCATGGTCCTGATGGACTCTCCTGACTTCAACTTCAGGCTGGCCAGGATGGCCTGCGATTTCGGGATACCGGTAACCTATTATATTGCTCCCCAGGTCTGGGCCTGGCGCAAGTCCAGGATCAGGTTCCTGAAAAAATACGTCCGCCAGATTGCCTGCATCTTTCCCTTTGAACAGGGGTTTTTCCGTGAGCACGGGATTTCTGCCCGGTACGTGGGCCATCCCCTGCTGGATCTTGTGGACCTGGACAGGCTCTGGAACTTTTCCCCGAGAAACAGCCAGATCGCCCTGCTGCCCGGAAGCCGCAAAAGAGAAATAGCATACCTTCTGCCCCTGTTCACGGATGTAGCCCAACATCTGCATCAGCGCCGTCCGGACCTGGTCTTCGGTGTTGTCCGGGCCCCGGGAGTGAGCATGGAATTCCTGCATCGGCATACCCTTGAAAGGCCTTTTTTGCGCTTCATATCCCCGGAAAACCGGCACAGGTTTATCAGGCAGAGCTCCATGGCCCTGGCCGCCTCCGGCACCATCACCCTGGAATGTGCCGTCCTTGATGTCCCGGCCGTTGTAGCCTATAGACTTTCCTGGGCAAGCTACCTGGCAGGCAGGCTGCTCATCAATGTTCCTTACATCAGTATGCCCAATCTGATCCTTGACAGGGCTGTCTATCCGGAGCTCATCCAGAACAGGGCCACTGTGCACAACCTGCTCCGGGCAGCAAACCTTTGGCTGGCCAACCCGGCAGAAAAACAGATAGTTCGGAAAGAACTGCACAAAATCAGGGGCCTCCTGGGAAAGCAGAAGGCCACCCGGACCTGCGCCCGCATGGTGCTCGACAGTCTGTAGGACTCAGGATCCCCGGCCTGGCTTTCTGTGCTTTACTGGAAGAAAAAAGATAAAAAATAACTTCAGCAGAATATTAATGACAAATTAAATATGAACAGGCTTAATCTGGGAATCATCGGCGTGGGCCACCTGGGCAGCATTCATGCCGGGCTGGCTGCACAGTCGGAACTGATCAACCTGACGGGCGTTTTTGACCTGGACAGGGACAGATCTGCGAAAGTTGCTGCTGAATGCGGGTGCGCAACCTTCCAGGACATGCAGGACCTGCTTGAACAGTCCAGGGCCGTATGCGTGGTGGTTCCCACCAGCGCCCACTTCAGCGTGGCCATGCAGGCCCTGGAGTCCGGCTGCCACCTCTTTCTGGAAAAACCCATGGCTTCCAGCGTGGAGCAGGCCAGGAGCATAGTGCACAAGGCCAGGCATATGGGCAAAAAGATCCAGGTGGGGCATATCGAGCGTTTTAATCCGGCCATGCTGGCCATCAGGGATCAGAACCTGAATCCCATGTTCATCGAAGCCCACCGCCTGAGCAGATTCAATCCCAGGGGCTGTGACGTCAGCGTGATCCTGGACCTTATGATTCATGACCTGGACCTGATTCTGTACATGGTCAAAAGCCCGGTATCATACGTGGACGCCTGCGGGGTGGCAGTGGTTTCCGAGAGTGAAGACATTGCCAATGTCCGCCTCAAGTTTGCCAGCGGTTGTGTGGCCAATCTCACCAGCAGCAGGATATCTCTGAACCCCATGCGCCGGATGCGCCTTTTCCAGAAAAACCAGTACATAGCTCTGGACTTCCTGGAAAAAAAGGCGGATATCTTCAAGCTCAAAAACCCGGATCAGGATCTGCCTTTGAGAGATTCTTCCATGGTGATCAGCCGGATCGGGACCGGAGCAGGCACCAGGGATGTCATTTATGAAAAGCCTGCCGCTCCCGAGGTCAACTCCCTGCAAATGGAGCTGGAGGAATTCGCCCGGGCAGTAATTCTGGATCTTGAGCCCGAGGTTACAGGAGAGCAGGGACTCATGGCCCTGGAAACAGCCATGCTCATCCTGGAACAGATCGACAGGCCCTGATGAATCAACATACATCCGGAGACAGAATTGACCATCACCTTCATTGACCTCAAAACCCAGTACAAGCGTTTAAAACCCCTGATCAGGGAAAACCTGGACCGGGTACTGGACCACGGCGCATATGTCATGGGCCCGGAAATTGAGAGGCTGGAAAACCAGCTGGCAGAATTCTGCGGAGCCGGCCATGCAGTGGCCTGCTCCTCTGGAACTGATGCCCTGCTTCTGTCCCTCATGGCCCAGAAGGTAGGTCCAGGGGATGCGGTCCTGACCACCCCCTTTACCTTCTGCGCTACAGCCGAAACCATCGCCCTGCTCGGAGCCACCCCGGTGTTCGTGGATATTGATGCCGGGACCTTCAATCTGGATCCAGAGCAGGCAGAAAAGGCCCTGGCAGCACTGAACCACAATGACCCGGGCATTCATGCCCTGCCTCGAAGCGGCTTCAGGGGAACTCTTCAGCCCAAGGGGATCATCAGCGTGGATCTTTTCGGTCTGCCCTGCGATTATCCATCTTTGACACAGCTGGCCCGAAAGCATGGGCTGTGGCTCATCGTTGACGCTGCCCAGTCCTTCGGAGCCCTGATAAATGGAGAATCCACCTGTGCCCTGGGGGATGCGGCCTGCACCTCTTTCTTCCCGGCCAAGCCCCTGGGAGGTTACGGAGACGGCGGTATGTGCTTTACCCGGGACCCGGATCTGGCCGGGATTTTACGCTCCCTGAGAATGCACGGCCAGGGACGGGACAGGTATGAAAATGTCCGCCTGGGACTTAATGCCCGCATGGACACTCTGCAGGCGGCAGTGCTTCTGGCCAAGATGACCATTTTTCCGGAAGAGCTGGACCTGCGCCGGAAAGCGGCCCTTGAGTACAACCGGCTGCTGGGTTCCATCCCGGGCATCACTGTACCTGCTTTTTTCCAGGACAGGCAGAGCGCCTGGGCCCAGTTCAGCCTCCTGGCCGAAAGCGGACCGCACCGGCAGAAAATTCTGGACCGCCTTAAGGAAAAACACATTCCCTGGGCTGTTTACTACCCGCAGCCCCTGCATCTGCAGACTGCATTTACCTATCTGGCCTACAGATCCGGAGATTTTCCAGCCAGCGAAGACGCGGCTGCAAGGATTTTCAGCCTGCCCATGCACCCCTATCTCCGGTCCGGGGACCAGGAAATGATCGCCGGGGTGATTGCTCAGGCATGATCAGTGCAGCTCAGGACCATGTACCAGGAACAGACGGTTCAGATGCCCGGGGTCCAACCACAAACCAGACATGCACGAGGTTACTTCATGGACAACAGGATTTTTGAGCTGGGGCTTTCAGTGGAGGCGGTTTCCCTGTACCTGATCCTTTATGACCTGGACTTCTCCAAAATCCCTCTGGAAAGAAAAAGCATAGAGCCGCGCTGGAACGCACCTCCAGAAGCTCTGGATCAGGCTGTGGAAGAACTGGTCATGCACAGGGTGGTTGACCGGAAGGAAGGCCTGCTTGTTTTAAACCCGCAGGGGATGTGGTCCGAATCCAGGTCCAGTTAGTTTCTGCCTCAACCATGTTTACCATGTATGAACTCTGGTCCGGGCTGGGATTTCCCCTGCTCAAGATCTGCCTGTTCATCGCCCTGGGCGTGTTTGTGGGCAATCTTATCGAGTCCATGAACTGGACCAGGTTCATGGCCAGGCTGGCTGCTCCCCTGACCAGACTGGGCAGGCTCAGGGATATCTCCGGGGCCAGCTTCTCCATGGCCTTCTTCTCCGGAATCACCGCCAATACCATGCTGGCCGAGGCCTACTCACAGAACAGGCTTACCTACCGGGAACTGGTTTTGTCCAACCTGTTCAACTCCCTGCCCACCTATTTTCTGCATCTGCCCACCACCTTCTTCATCATGGTCCCCCTTATCAAGGCGGCAGCCCTGCCCTATATCCTGCTGACCATTACTGCCGCCCTTCTGCGCACTCTGGCCGTGGTGGTTCTGGGCCGGTTGATCCTGGAACCCAAGCCGGAACAATGCGTCCAGTGTCAATTGCCCGGCGATGCAGAACTGAACTGGAGGCAGGTCATGGATAAGGTCTGGCAGCGCTTCAAAAGCAGGTTCAAAATGATCATCATCTTTACCGTGCCCATTTATACCCTGTTTTTTATCTTGCAACAGGCCGGTTTTTTTGATTGGGTGGAAAAGTCCATGGCCGAGCATGTCCATTTTCTGGCCTGGCTGTCTCCCCAGGCATTGAGCATCGTGGCCCTGCAGCTGGCAGCCGAGCTCTCTGCCGGACTGGCCGCGGCCGGGGCCATGATGGACAGCGGGGCTTTAGGTGTGCGTGAAGTGGTTCTGGCCCTTTTAACCGGCAATGTCCTGTCCTCGCCCATGCGGGCGGTGCGGCATCAGATGCCCTACTATGCGGGCATCTTCAGTCCCGGTCTGGCAGCAAGGCTTATATTCTACAACCAGAGCCTGCGCGTAGGCAGCCTGATACTGGTGGGTTCTGTTTATTATCTGTTGACCTGATCATGAACCTGATTATACATCAGAAACCCTGTTTGGTGTTATGTACAGAGCTTTCAAAAGCGGCCTGATCCCAGTTCTGTTCTGTCTGCTCCTGTTAGCGGCCTGTTCTGAGAATCCCGACAGAACAGGGACATATCAGAATGTATCTGATTCGGTTCCTGGGAACTCCTCGGTGCTCCAACTCAGAGGTGATTATCAGGGCACCTGGGAGACAGAGCTGGATCGCATTCATTTTTACTGGAGAGTTGAAGGACAAATTCTAAGGCTTGACATGGAAAACGGAACAACAATAACCGGGGAGTTTACTGACCAGGGCATCAGAATCAAGATCCCCGGATCCGGCACCTATTCTTTTGAAAAGATCAGCACCTGAAGGACTGATTCTGTCCAGCTCAGACTTTCAAGCCCCATGACCTCAAAAAGAAACTTGCAAGAAAAAAATATTCCTGCTAAACAAAATTTATATTGTTGACACGCTTTAACAAGTACACTACCAGTATCAGTGTAAAACCACAAGACAGGCGTCGGTTGTTCGGAAAGATCCAAGCATAACCTTTAATCTGGACAACGCCCATGCATTGCAGCACTCTACCTTTTTTCGGCCTGGGATTTCAATTGAGCCGGGCCCTGTTCAGGGGCCGCACTCTGCGTTTTTCTAGGCTGCAAGTCTTTGAGGCCCCAATTTTTAACCCCCGTTATGTTCTCCCGTCAGGTATTGAGCTTCTCATTTTTCTGAACCGGGAGACTGGAGGCAGTTAATGTCAACCAAAAAGCAGGAGGGATTATGAAACTAGGTCGAAGAGAATTCATTAACCTTTCGGCGACTGCGACCGCCGTGACCGCGTTTACCGGTCTCGGCATCAATCTGCAGCCGTCCACGGTCAAGGCCCAGTTGCTCAAGATTCACTGGGCCAAGGAGACCACCAGCATCTGCTGCTATTGCTCTGTGGGCTGCGGCGTGCTGGTGCACACCGACGAGTCCGGAACCGGCCGCTGCATCAACATTGAAGGTGACCCGGACCATCCCATCAACGAAGGTTCCCTTTGCGCCAAGGGAGCTGCCCTGTACCAGGTGGTGGAAAACGAAAACCGCCTCACCAAGGTCATGTATCGCGCCCCCTACACTGACAAGTGGGTGGAGGCCCCCTGGAGCTGGGCCCTGAGCCAGATCGCCAAAAAGGTCAAGGAAGCCCGGGATGCTACATTCGTTGAAAAAAACGACCAGGGCCAGGTTGTCAACCGCACCGACGGCATAGCCCACGTCGGCTCCGCCGAGATCGAGAACGAAGATAACTGGTTCCTGCAGGCGATGCAGCGCTCCATGGGCCTGGTGTACATCGAGCACCAGGCGCGGATCTGACACAGCGCCACTGTTGCGGCTCTGGCAGAGTCGTACGGACGCGGTGTTATGACCAATCACTATATCGATCTGATGAACAGTGATTGCATTCTCATGATGGGGGCCAACCCTGCTGAAAACCATCCCATTTCCTTCAAGTGGGTCATGAAGGCCAAGGAAAAGGGCGGCAAGATTCTCAGTGTGGACCCCCGCTACACCAGGAGTTCTTCCAAGGCCGACCTGTTTGTACCCATGCGCTCGGGCACGGACATCGCCATCCTTGGCGGCATGCTCAAATACATCCTGGACAACAACCTGTACTTTGAGGAGTACGTGGTCAACTACACCAATGCCAGCTTCCTGGTGAATCCGGACTTTGGGTTCGATGACGGACTGTTCACAGGATGGGACGCGGACAAGCAGGCCTATGACAAAGCCACCTGGACCTTCCAGATGGACGCTGACGGCATCCCCAAGAAGGATCCCACCCTGCAGGACCCCAACTGCGTGTTTCAGCTCATGAAGAAGCACTTTGAGCGCTACACCCTGGACCGGGCCTCCGAGACAGCAGGATCACCCAAGGACAAGCTGGAAGAATTCTACAAGATGTACGCAGCTACAGGCGCTCCGGACAAGTCCGGGACCATCATGTACGCCATGGGCTGGACCCAGCACTCGACGGGCTCACAGCTCATCAGGACCATGGCCATGATTCAGCTCCTGCTGGGCAACGTGGGTAATTCCGGCGGCGGGGTGCAAGCCCTGCGCGGTACATCCAACGTGCAGGGATCCACGGACCAGGCACAACTGTTTCACATTATCCCGGGGTACATGCCCACTCCCAGGGCCAACCTGGCCACACTGGACGATTACAATGCCACCACCCCGACGACCAATGACCCCAAGAGCGCCAACTGGTGGCAGAACCGGCCCAAGTACATGGCTAGCCTATTAAAGGCCATGTATCCTGACGCCGACCCCAAGGACAGCTACAACTGGATGCCCAAGCTGGATGTAGGCCAGAACGCCTCATGGCTGGTGCTTTTCGACCACATGCACCAGGGCAAGTTCAAGGGTTTTTTTGTCTGGGGCATGAATCCTGCTTCCAGCGGAGCCAACGCCAACAAGACCAGGGAGGCCCTCACCACGCTGGACTGGATGGTGTCGGTCAATGTGTTTGATAATGAGACCGCTTCCTTCTGGAAAGGACCGGGCATGGACCCCGGCAAGGTCAAGACCGAGGTTTTTGTTTTGCCTCCGGCTGTGTTCTGTGAAAAAGAGGGCTCGGTATCCAACTCCGGCCGATGGGTCCAGTGGCGCTACCAGGGTCCCAAGCCTCCGGGACAGTGCGCCCGGGACGGGGACATCATGCTGGAGATCTTCTCCAGGGTACGCGCCCTGTATGAAAAAGACGGCGGTGTATTTCCCGATCCTATCCTGAACCTGAATCAGAAGGACATCGCCAAACAAGGCAAGCAGTTTCCCGAGAGGTTCGACTCCCAGAAGGTGGCCAGGCTCATGAGCGGCTACGATGTCAACACCGGGAAGCAGGTTGCCAACTTTACCCAGCTCAAGGACGATGGGTCCACCGCCTGCGGCAACTGGCTGTACAGCGGAGCCTGGACTGAAGACGGCAATATGATGGCCCGGAGAGACAAGGACCAGACTGAAATGCAGGCCAATATCGGTCTGTATCCTAAGTGGTCATGGGCATGGCCCTTGAACCGCAGGATTGTTTACAACCGTGCTTCCGTGGACCAGAACGGTAAACCCTATGCCCCGCAAAAAGCGGTCATCAAGTGGGAAGACGGCAAATGGGTCGGTGATGTGCCCGACGGAGGCTGGCCGCCCAGTGAAAGGCATCCGTTCATCATGCGTCCGGAAGGCTACGGACAGTTCTTTGGACCCGGACTGGCCGACGGACCATTCCCGGAACACTACGAGGCCAAGGAATGCCCCTTTGAAGAGCACCCCTTCTCCTCTCAGTTGCACAGTCCCACCGCCCTGTACTTCGCGGATGAGCTGGAAAAGCATGCTGTGTGCGATCCCCGCTATCCCTTCGTAGGTACCAGCTACAGGGTTTGTGAGCACTGGCAGACCGGGATCATGACCCGCTGGCTGCCGTGGCTGCTGGAAACCATGCCCCAGAACTTCGCCGAGATCGATCCGGAACTGGCCAAGCTCAGGGAGATCAAGAGCGGTGACAGGGTCATCGTGGAAAACATGCGTGGCCAGATCGAGTGCGTAGCCATTGTCACACCGCGTCTGCAGCCCCTGAAAATCATGGGCCAGACTCTGCATCAGGTGGGCACCACCTGGCATTACGGCTGGGTGCATCCCAAAGACGGCGGCGACTCAGCCAACCTGCTGACCCCGTCCGTGGGTGATCCCAACGTCTTTATCCCGGAGACCAAGACCTTTATGGTCAACATCCGCAAAATATAAGGAGGTCTGATTTATGGGTAAGGGATTTTTTATAGATTTGACCAAATGTACGGCCTGCCGGGGATGCCAGGTGGCCTGCAAGCAGTGGCACAAGCTGCCTGCCGAGGACACATACAACTGGGGATCATACCAGAACCCCGCGGACCTTTCTTTTATAACCTATAAACTGGTTCGCATGGAAGAGTACGTGGAAAACGGCAAGGTCACGGACTGGCTTTTCTTTCCGGATCAGTGCCGCCACTGCATCGAACCCCCGTGCAAGATGGTCGGGGACATGGACGATGAACAGGCCATTCTGCAGGATTTTGACACCGGCACGGTCATGTTCACCGGCAGGACCAGGAACCTGTTCCCGGATGAGATCAAGGGCTCATGCCCTTATGACATCCCCAGGGCTTGTGAAGATACAGGAGTCATCTCCAAGTGCGACATGTGCTTTGACCGGGTCATAAACGGCATGCTCCCGGCCTGCGTCCTCTCCTGTCCCACCGGAGCCATGCACTTTGGCGATCTCGGAGACATGAAGGCCATGGCTGAAGAAAGGCTGGCTGAAGTTAAGAAGATCTATCCCAATGCTGTGCTGGGCGATCCCCGGGCAGTGCGGGTCATCTATCTCTTCCAGACCAGCCCCCACAGGTATCATGGTGCTGCAGTAGCCAGCCTGCACGGGCCTAAGCGCTTCACCCGCAAGGAGGCCTTTGCCAAGCTGTTCAAGACCAGAAGACCCCTGGCTTAACTTCTGAAATACCGCGGGGTCGACAGTCACTGCCGGCTCCCGGTCCCGACGCAGGTGCCGTTTAAAAACGGCACCTGCTGCCGGGGCCAAAACCTGCCCTTTCCTGCTTGCCTCTTCCTGCCGGATAGAATTTCTGTTTATCCCTGCAGCCTGGATCATGATTGATAAAAGCAATATAATACCGGCCATTCTGGAGCGTCTGGAAAATCTGCCAGTGGGCCACTACCTGGACATGCGCACCTACAAGCGCAACCGCTGCCTGCTTCTGGTCAAGACAGACGAAGAAGTATTTCTGGTTATTGAAAACGGCTTCTTCAGGGAACGCTTTAAAAATGTTCCGGCAAAAAAGCTCAGGAAGCTGCTCAAGACACTGCTGAAGAGAGAGTTTCCCCGCAGCACCAAGATCAGGGTATACAGCATGGGGATCTTTGAAGAGGAGTCCGCCCTGAACCTTGAACGTAAGGTTCTATAGGACGCACCTGCAAAAAGTCAGTCAGTTTTGCAGGTGCAGAGGACAATGCCAGAAGACAGAGTACAGAAAAATCAAAGAGTTAAAAAGATGGATTAAATAGTTAAGCAGCCATTTTAAGCGGATTTTCTCCTGGCGGCCTGCGTTTGTCTTGAATTATTCGAATGGCTGGACTTTTGTGAACATCGTGTTCCCGGTCATAAGTATATAAAGAGCCAGGCTTTTTTGCCTCTGTATTCGTCATAACCCTCCCTCCCTCAGTCAGCCCGTTGATCATTCACGTTATTCTTCCCCGATTCATCCTCCCTCCGAGAAGAGATCAGGAAATTAAAATATATTTTGAAAAAAATGTAACGATTATCACAAATAAACTTGACAATAGTTAAATTATGATGTAACAGTTACTTTAAAGTAGTTGGCAAGGCGCATACCCGGCCAGAAGCCATGTGCTTCTGAAAACCTTATGAGTTGGGCTGATCACCACGGGGAGAACTGGTTATACCTGTTTGTTAACAAGCAGTTATCCGAGGAGGTTGTTGTAAACCCATCACCTGAACAAAAGACAATGTCCGTCAAACTTCAGGTACCCACAAATTTTGCTGAAGAACCAAAAAATTCATTTTTCGAGTCATAGTCACTTAAATTTCACACCAGACACTACTGAAATCAGGACTTCGCAATGATCGACCTTCTTTTCTGGCCAGTCATCCTGTTTCTGACCATGGTCGCCGGAACCATTGGCGGGGCGGTGGGGTTCGGCTCGGCAGTGATCCTGCTGCCGGTCTGCACCTTTGCCTTCGGCCCTGTAGCCACGGTGCCGATTTTGACCCTGGCCGCACTGATAGGCAACCTGTCCCGTGCCTATTTTTCCTGGTCCGAGATCAACTGGCCCATTGTGGGTCTCTATTGCCTGGGCGCTGTGCCCATGGCGGCTCTGGGGGCGATGGTGTTTGTGTCCCTTGACCCGGAGATGGTGCAGCGGATCCTGGGCCTGTTCATTCTGGCCATGCTGCCCTTACGGCGCTGGTCTGCTCGCCATGGGATCAAACCAAAGCGCCGGCACTTCCTGCCCCTGGGCGCCGGCATGGGCTTTCTGTCGGGCGTGGTGGGGACTGTGGGACCCATCAACGCACCCTTTTTCCTGGCTTATGGTCTGGTGAAAGGCGCGTATCTGGCCACCGAGGCCCTGGGAGCCGCAGCGGTCCACCTTACCAAATCAGGAGTCTACGGGAGCTTTGCCGCAATTGATTTGTCCGTGCTAACGCACGGACTGGTTATCGGCGCGACACTCATCTTCGGGTCATGGGCGGGCAAGCGGCTGATCGCCGGTCTGGATGCGAAACAGTTCGTCGGCGTAGTCGAGGGGTTTCTGCTCATCGCGGGGCTGCTCATGATCATCGGCCTGTGAAAAAGCCCCGGCGCAAAGGGCCGGGGTCTTGATCTGCATCAGGCTACTGGCCTTCGCGTACCGCTTGCGCTCATGCCTGTCAAGTAATCACTTGTAAAGAAGAATCGCTTTAGGCTTAACCTCGGCCAGTTCATCATTGTCGATATTGGAAGCGCCTGTTCCAGCCTACTACAAAGTACAAAACATCTTGTTGTCTTGAACAATTGACATGTAACGGCTATCACCTTAAATGTCTCTCATGTCCATCAAGAGCTGGCTTCTCCTCACGTATAAGATCCCTCCGGAACCGTCCCGCAAACGGGTCGCCATTTGGCGCCGACTCAAGGCCTGGGGTGCTGTCTACCTGCAAAACGGCGTCTGCCTGCTGCCTAAAACGGATGAACATGTCCGCCGATTGAAAATGTTGGAAAATGATTTGATGGAGAGCGGCGGTGAGGCCGTAATCTTGGACGCGGTCCCCCTGGACAGGATTCAGGAGGAAAAAGTGATCGCTCGGTTCAAGGCGGATCGTGACGAGGAGTACCGCGAATTTTTAAATAAATGCGCGGATTTTGAGCAAGAAATCGCCAAGGAGACAGCGGCGGCCCACTTCACCTACGCTGAACTGGAAGAAAATGATGTGGATTTAAGAAAGCTCCAGTCATGGCTTGAAAAAATCCGCAAGCTGGACTTTTATCAAGGGACCCTGGCTCAAGAAGCCCGGATGCGTCTGAAGGGCTGCGAGGAACTCCTGGATCAATATGCTCAGCAAGTGTTCGATGCCCAGGATGAAAACCGCCAGCAGGAATAAGATCATGCCTTTTGCTGCATTGAGCCTCTAGCACTTGCGCTAGATTGATTTCTGTTTCCGGCTCTTTTTCCCGGGGCGAGTGGAGAAGTTGCGGGCTAGCAGTTTATCCAGGGATGTATGGAAGTCTTCCGTGGTCACGGTCAGGGCCGTAAGCTCCTGCTCGGACAGTTCCTTTCCTTCACTCAGAACCTCCTCCAGGGAGAACGATCGCCGCAGGGCCGTGTAGGCCGCCTCCCTGACCACATAGGCGATGTCCGCTCCGGTCAGGCCTTGCAACTTCCGGGCGAACGACTTCAGGTTCACGTCCCCGGCCAGGGGCAGCTTGCTGGCGTGTATGCCCAGGATCTTAAGGCAGCCTGCCAAGTCGGGCCGTGGAATTTCAATGACCGCGTCGAAACGGCCGGGCCGCAGCAAGGCCTCGTCCAGCAGATCCGGGCGGTTGGTTGCGCCCAGAACTACAACCTGACCCGGATCATGAATACCGTCCATCAGAGTCAGAAGCTGTGCAGTAAACCTGGAATCGATACGCAGGCTTTCATCCATTGAACGGGGCTGGGCTATGGCGTCAATCTCATCGAAGAAAATGATGGCCGGCTGAGAGTCCTGAGCCCGGGCGAATATCTGGCGAAGCTTTTCTTCTGATTCACCGTGCCATTTGGTAAT
>PUMA01000088.1 GCA_003551155.1 Desulfonatronospira sp. | reverse complement strand
GATAATTATGACTTTAAGCTGCAAAAGACAAGACAGGGATAGGATGCTGCTTTTCCTTTCAAGGGCGGGTCGCTGAAAAATTCCATCCCTATCGGAATACAGGATCCCGGCACAAAAGATAAAATGGAACAATTCATCCGCATCAGCGGGGCCAGGCAGCACAATCTCAAGTCCCTGTCCCTGGAGATTCCCCGGAACAAACTCATTGTTGTCTGCGGTCCCTCAGGGTCAGGCAAGTCCACCCTGGCCTTTGACATCATCTATGCCGAGGGACAGAGGCGATACGTGGAATCACTCTCAGTATACGCCAGACAGTTTCTGCCCCAGATGGACAAACCGCTGGTGGACAAGATCGAGGGTCTTTCCCCGGCCATATCCATAGAACAGCACACCCTTTCCAGGAATCCCCGCTCCACTGTGGGAACCGTCACCGAGGTGTATGATTTTCTGAGGGTTTTTTACGCCCGTCTGGGCCGGTCTTTCTGCCCCGCCTGCCAAAGGGAGGTACAGGCCCAGTCAGCCTCAGAGATTGTCCAGGACATCCTGGAACTGCCTCCGGGAAGCAGGTTCATGCTCTTGAGTCCCCTGGTGGGCAACAAAAAGGGTTCGCACCAGGAGCTGCTGAAAAAGCTGAAGTCCCAGGGCTTTGTGCGCGTGCGCATCAATGGGGAAGTTCAGAGCCTGGACCCTTTGCCTGATCTGGATAAAAACCGCAGGCACACCGTGGAACTGGTGGTGGACCGCCTGGTGCTCAAGCCTGATGTGCGCAAAAGGCTTGCCGACTCAGTGGAACTGGCACTGGGCTTTGGACAGGAGAGTCTGCTGGTTTCCATTGTCGGTGGAGAGGATATTTTTTTCAGTACCCGGGCGGTTTGTCCTGAATGCAAGATTTCCATGCCTGCTCCCAGCCCGCAGCTTTTTTCCTTTAACAGCCCCCAGGGCGCATGTGCCCGGTGTTCCGGAATAGGCAGCGTGGAATATTTCGAGCCCGATCTCATCGTGCCCAACAAGGGTTTAAGTCTGGCACAGGGGGCTGTCATCCCCTGGAAGAAAAAAACTGTTTTTGCCAGGTACCAAGAGGAACTCGATGCCCTGGGCCGCAAATACGGGTTCGGACTGGACACCAGGCTGAAGGATTTTTCCCCTCAAGCCCTGGAAGCGCTGTTTGTGGGAGATAAAGAAACAGGCTTCGAGGGAGTTATTAGCCTGATGGATGAAGGCTATGCAATGGGTCCTGTGTGGCGCGACGAGCTGGCCAGATACAGGCAGTCAAGACCATGCCCGGCCTGCAGCGGGGCCAGGCTCCGGCCTGAAGCCCTGTCTGTTCATGTGCAGGGGAAAAATATTCACCAGTTTACCTCCATGTCTGTTCAAAGGGGCCTGGAATGGCTGCAAGGCCTGGATTTCAAGCAGATGCAGAGCAGAATAGCCGGGCCATTGATCAATGAACTGACTCACAGACTTAAATTCCTGGTTAATGTGGGCCTGGACTACATGAGCCTGTCCAGAAACATGTCCACCCTGTCCGGAGGAGAGGCCCAGCGCATCCGCCTGGCCGGGCAGCTGGGGTCCGGACTGGTGGGGGTGACCTATGTCCTGGACGAGCCCAGCATCGGGCTGCATCCCAGGGACAATGACCGCCTGCTGTCCACCCTGCGCGAGCTTCAGGGCAGGGGAAACACCGTGCTGGTGGTGGAGCACGATGAAGCCACCATCAGAAGCGCGGATCATGTCCTGGAGCTGGGTCCGGGCTCAGGTGCCCTGGGAGGTGAACTGGTCCACCAGGGAAGCGTGCATGAACTGCTTGCCTCGTCTACCCTGACCGGTAAATATCTGCGCCGTGAGCTTTGTATACCCAGACCTGAAAAAAGGCGCATGGCCCGGGATTTTCTGGTTCTTCGCGGGGTACGCACCAATAACCTGAAAAACATTGACTGCAGCATACCTCTGAACCAGCTGGTGGTGGTTACCGGGGTGTCCGGCTCTGGCAAAAGCTCTCTGGTGGTGGATTCCCTGTACAAGCACCTGGCCCTGGCCAGGGGATTCAAGGTGGAGGATCCGGGCCGGATATCAGGTATAGATGGAGCGGAAAAAATCTCCAAGGCAGTGCCCATAGACCAGTCTCCCATCGGCAGGACCCCCAGGTCCAACCCGGCTACCTACACCAAGGTCTTTGACGAGATCCGGAATATATTCGCCAGGACAAAGGAGGCCAGAAAGCGCGGCTATAAACCCGGCCGCTTCAGCTTCAACGTCCGGGGGGGCAGGTGCGAATCCTGCAGGGGAGACGGACAGCTCCGGGTGGAGATGCATTTTTTGCCTGATGTTTTCGTGACCTGCGAGGTGTGCGGAGGAAAAAGATATAACCGTGAAACCCTGGATATAGAGTACAAGGGTTACAATATCGCCCAGGTTCTGGATCTTTCCGTTGCCCAGGCCAGAGAATTTTTCAGCAGCTATCCCGTGCTGGAACGCAAGCTCGGTCTTTTGGAGGAAGTGGGCCTGGAATACCTGCGCCTGGGACAGCCCGCAACGACTCTGTCAGGGGGCGAGGCCCAGAGGATCAAGATCTCCAGGGAGCTTTCCAAGAAAACCCTGCCCGGTACCCTTTATGTCCTGGATGAACCAACCACCGGACTGCATACCCATGAAGTGGGAAAGCTGATTCAGGTACTGAACAAGCTCGTGGACAGGGGGGCTTCTATAATAGTCATTGAACATAACCTGGATGTGGTTGCATGTGCTGATCACGTCCTGGATCTTGGTCCAGGAGGAGGGGAAGGCGGGGGATATATCGTGGCCAGGGGCAGCCCCGAGGAAATCAGGGACAATCCTGCATCGGTGACCGGGCAGTTTCTGTAGCATTTTTTCAAAAAGCTGCAACTTACCGGCTGAAATCAGAGGGAGGATTTACTTCTGCTGTTCTTTTCTGCATTCAAAGGCCACTCTGGTGGCCACGGCCAGAAGACCGCAGAGTACGCCCAGAATGAGCGCCCTCAAGGGCTCGATGCCCAGTAGCAGGCTGGCGGTGAGGCCCACTGTGCCGCCGAGGATCACTCCTCTGAAAATGGGTATATTCATTGCCGGACTCCTTTTAAATATGCTGGTTGCAGTTGATTGGCAAAAAATGGTTCATCCGGCTAAAGCGTACATAGCCGGGAAAAGGCTTAAAGCCATGCTGAATGTATGTTTGGGCCAAGGCATAAGAAATAATTGTCTCTCGCCCGCTTCGAAGACTCCGCTTGGGCCGCTGAGCTTGGAAGAAGTGAGAAGTCATTTTTTCATTCCTGCGAGTTGCAGTAATGAAAAAGGTTCTACCGCCCCCCGGCACTTATCATTTACGAATAGTTTGCTTATACGCTGGTTATCAAAGCATAGAAAAATTATGCAATGAGCATGCACCTTTCCTGAGATATGTGCCGGGCAGGCAGGCGGGGAGCTTGTTATTCATAGCCACCGGCTCGGTGGATATGAATATTAG
>PUMA01000044.1 GCA_003551155.1 Desulfonatronospira sp. | reverse complement strand
TGCATGCATTCCTGAAAACCCGGCTCATCCACCAGGAAACCCTGCTTTTCAGCGATGTCGTTGACTATGTCCAATGGGAATCCATAGGTATCGTAAAGCTTGAAGGCTGTCTCCCCGGGAACCGTATCCAGCTGCATGGAGGAAAGCTTTTCCAGTTCCTCTTCCAAAAGGGCAAGGCCCTTTTCCAGGGTCTCGGAAAATTTTTCTTCTTCCTGCAGGATCACCCTGGACATGAATTCCCGGCTCTTTTCCAGCTCTGGATAGGGCTGACCCATATCCCGGACCACCACCTGCACGGTCTGATGCAGAAAAGGCTCTTGAAGACCCAGGTGCCTGCCGAAACGAAAGGCCCGGCGGATGAGCCTGCGCAGGATATAGCCGCGGCCCTCGTTGGAGGGCAGAATTCCATCGGCGATCATGAAGGCCATGGACCGTGCGTGGTCGGCAATGACCCTGAGGGCCACGTCATTCTCCTCATTGCGGCCGTATTCGAGCCCTGCCCTGCCGGCGGTATCGTTAATGACCCGTTTCAAAAGGTCGGTGTCATAGTTGGAAAATACCCCCTGACATACCGCGCTGATCCTTTCCAGGCCCATGCCCGTATCGATGCTGGGCCGGGGCAGAGAGTTGAGGTTGCCCTCCTGGTCCCGGTCATACTGCATGAAGACCAGGTTCCAGATCTCCATGTACCGGTCGCATTCGCAGACCCCGATGGCGCAGTCAGGTCCGCAGGCCATGTCCGGTCCCTGGTCATAGAGTATTTCCGAACATGGTCCGCAGGGGCCGGTATCGCCCATGGACCAGAAATTATCCTTCTCTCCCAGACGATAAATACGCTTTGCAGGCACACCTGCGATTTTCTGCCACAACCTGCTGGCTTCCTCATCTTCCTCATAAATGGTTATGTAAAGTTTTGACCGGTCCAGGGCAAGCTCACGGGTGAGAAACCTCCAGGCCAGATCAATGGCCGTGTCCTTGAAATAATCACCAAAGGAGAAATTACCCAGCATTTCAAAAAAGGTGTGGTGTCTCCTGGTGCGTCCCACATTTTCCAGGTCATTGTGCTTGCCCCCCACCCGCAGACACTTCTGGGCGGTAACTGCCCGGGTAAAGTCAAGTTTTTCCTGACCCAGAAAGACCTTCTTGAACTGGACCATGCCCGCATTGGTAAACAAGAGAGTGGGGTCATCCCTGGGCACAAGGGGGGAGCTGGGGACCACTGTATGTCCGTTTTTCTGAAAAAAATCCAGAAACCTTTCCCGAATTTCTGCTGCGCTTAGCACCGTTTAACTCCTGTCCCGGATCCGGTCCTCTCCCTCATCTTCTTCCTGCTTTGGCTGAACAACTCCCAGATGGGACAGAAGCTGATTCTCGATATTCTGACGCAGCTCATCCTTTTCCTGCAGAAAGGCCCTGACATTTTCCCGGCCCTGGCCCAGGCGCTCCGAACCAAAGGCGAACCATGCTCCGCTCTTGTCCAGAACTCCGTGCTCCACGCCCATATCCAGAAGCTCTCCCACTCTGGAGATGCCCTGGCCGTAAAGGATATCAAACACGGTCTCCCTGAAAGGAGGAGCCACCTTGTTTTTTACTGTCTTGACCCTGACCCGGTTGCCCACAATTTCATCTTTATCCTTAAGGGACTGGATCTTGCGGATATCCAGGCGGACAGAGGCGTAAAACTTAAGGGCGTTGCCCCCGCTGGGGGTCTCGGGATTGCCGTAGCCCATGGTCCCGATCTTCATCCGGATCTGATTGATAAAGATAAGTGATGTTTTGGAACGGTGAATGGTCCCGGTGAGTTTGCGCATGGCGTGAGACATGAGCCTGGCCTGGCCTCCTACCTGGCTTTCGCCCATGCTTCCTTCCAGTTCAGCCTGGGGTATCAGGGCAGCCACCGAGTCAATCACGATCACGTCCAGGCCTCCGGACCGGACCAGCAGATCCGCGATTTCCAGGGCCTGCTCCCCGTAGTCGGGCTGGGACACCAGAAGTTCTTCAGTCTTGACCCCCAGACGCCTGGCGTAATTGACATCCAGGGCGTGCTCGGCATCAATAAAAGCTGCTGCTCCGCCTCTTTTCTGGGCCTCGGCAATAACATGCAGCGCCAGGGTGGTCTTGCCCGAAGATTCAGGGCCGAAGATTTCTGAAACCCTTCCTCTGGGAATCCCCCCTATTCCCAGGGCCAGATCAAGACCTATGGATCCGGTGGGAATGGAGGGGATTGCCTGATGGGCCTCATCGGAAAGGCGCATGACCGATCCCTGTCCATATTTGCGCTCAATGGTGGTAATAGCTGTCTGGAGCGCTTCTTTGCGCAGTTCCTCGGCTGATTGTGTCTTTCTGGCCATATCAACTCCTGATTATTTTTGGCTCTTGGACGTTTGCTGTGGAATTATTATGGCGCTGCATTACGTTTTTCCAGCTCCGGCATTCCGGATAAAGCTCTTTATTTTGACTGTATGTAAAATCCACATTTCGGGTCCAGGAACCTTATTATTTCCATAAGACTGCTTATTTAATACACGCATCAGGGGATAAAATCAAACCCGGGAGTCCAGGGGCATTTCTCCACCGGAAATCATGGCGTAGGCGCTGTGGTTATGGATGGATTCAAAGCTCTCCACTTCCACTTCATACCACAGGATGCGCGGATGCTGATTCAGACGAAAAGCAGCGTATCTGACCACATCCTCTACAAAGGAGGGTCTGGAAAAGGCCTGGTCAGTAACGTACTTCTCATCCTCCCTTTTCAGCAGAGGATATACCGGAGATGATCCGGAAAACATGGCCATGTCAATGAGTTCCTCCAGCCAGAGCAGGCCTTTGTAGCCGCATCTGATCTTGACGTAGGCCCTCTGGCTGTGGGCACCATGCCTGCTGATGGCCAGGGAGCAGGGACAAACTGTCATCACCGGCACCTCAACCCCGAGGGTCATTTTTATCCGGCCCAGAGCAAATTCGCCGGCTAGAAAGGACTTGTAGTCCATGTGGAATTCGTGTCCGCTTACCGGTGTCCTGAGGGCGTAAAAATAGGGAAAATCGAAACGCATGTGAGCTTTCTGGGCTTCCAGCCGCGAACTGACATCGGAGAGAAGGTCTCTGAAGCTTTCATAGGTCAGGACCTCGGACCAGCAGCTCAGGGCCTCCAGGAAACGGCTCATGTGCGTGCCCTTGAACTTTCCAGGCAGGTCCACGCACAAATTCACATCAGCCACAGTATGCTGCCGGCCGTGAATACGGTCCTGAACCAGAAGCGGAACTTTCAGGTTTTTTACTCCTACCCGGTCAATGGGCAGGGGAAATTCAGGACTCCCGTTCTGAACATCCTGCATCAGACCAGTTCCTCTCCGGTAGTGGTCAGGTTCAGGCTGCCGTGCTTCACACCTCTGGTGGATGTCAGCTTCTGAGCCGTATGCCGGATGTCTTTCCCTGGTCCCCGCAGGACCAGGACTTCCAGGCAGTTGTGATGATCAAGGTGCACATGCAGGGAGGTGATGATCAAATCCAGGGCCTCATGCTGGATCTGGGTCAGCTTGCCGGACAAATCGCTATGGTGGTGATCATACACCAGAGAAAGCACTCCCACCGTTTCTAGTTCCTCATCCTCCCATTGCTGCTGGACCAGGGCGTTGCGAATGAGATCGCGGATGGCTTCGGATCTTGTCTGATAGCTTTTCTGGGAGCAAAGGCTGTCAAATCTGGACAAAAGGTCCAGGTCCAGGGATACTCCGAAACGTATGGTTTTGCCCATTTATACCTCCAAGTCTCATTGTCGGCAATCTCCCTGCGCTCAAGAGCATCAGGGAAGAGTCAGCTCCATCAGCCTGACCTCAGCCTTCTGACCTGACCAGTGTACGGTGCGGCCCGTAATTTCCATGGCTTTAAACCCCCGGCCCAGAAGCACGGACCAGGCTTGTTCCGAGATATTTCTGGTCTGATCCGCGATCCACACTTTCCCCTGCGGAGACAGACATTCCCGCAAGAACCCGGAAAAAGGGTCTGCAAACCCGGTTTCGTACAGGACATCCCCGGCCCAGATGAAATCGAACACGTTCTTTTTCAGTCCTGAGCATCTCCAGTCCATGTTCACCCACTGTATCCCCCGGACCCTGTTCAGGGAAGCGCTTTGACCGGCAAAACACAAAGCAAGCCACTCAATATCCAGGGCTACAACCCTGGCACCCAGCCTGGCTGCCAGCATGGAAGTGGCACCCAGCCCGCAGCCTGCTTCCAGGCACAGCCTGTCCCGAAGCAGATGTCCATGCCCGGCAAGGTGCTCAGCCAGGAGAACGCTCGCAGGCCATACTTCGCTCCAGTAGGGAATGCGGTCCTGGTCCGGAGCACCGCTTTCATCGTCCATTTGGGACCACAGGCTTTCCAGGTCCCCTGCCCTTTTAAGGGTCAGGCTGTGTCCCGCCAGTTTCAGATCCAGGGTCTCATGAGTGCTGTCCATGTCCCGTGCTTGCTCCAAACCGTGTTTTTGCTGAACCATCTCCTGGGACTCCATCCGCTGGAGACGGTTTTCCCTGCCCCTGGCAGCTGCAAAATCAGCATTATTCCAAAGCCCTGCTCACCGCAAACGGTTATTCACCGCCAGGAAACTGCTCAAAAGACCCACCAGTGTCAGAACGCCCGGAATGGCCAGAATATAGGACAGGGGCAGAAATTCTATTTTCAGCCACAGGGGAGGAAAGTAAAGTACATCTTCCAAAGCCAGATGCAAAAGCCTGAGCAGGCCAAGGGACAAAACTCCGCCCACAAGTCCCTGCAGGGCTCCGCTCACCAGAAGAGGGAACTGGATATAACTGCTGCTGGCCCCAACCAGGGCCAGGATCTCCACCTCCTCCCTGCGCTGCATCTGGTTGAGCTTCAGGGTATTGGCCACCACCAGGCCTGTAATTACCAGCATAAGACCGATCAGAGGCCAGAAGATCCCTGAACTCACCCTGACCCAGGTCCTGGCGAGATCCACCTGCAAGGGATTATAGCTTACCCTCTGCACCCCTGGAAGCTCCATGAGCCTGGACCTCATCAGCAGGGCCCGGTCCTGGGTATCCTGTCCCTGCAGGGAAAATTCAATAAGCGCGGTAGCCGGCAGGGGATTGTCCCCGGCCAGGGAATCTGCGTCAAGATCCCCTGCAATGGAGCCGGCCAGATCTTCCAGGGCTTCCTCCGGAGTGAATGTTTCCATGGAGCCAATGTCCCAGGAGGAGATCTCCTTCCACTGCTCCCTGATTTCTTCCATGGGGTACGCAGGATCCCAGTAGACCTGAAACTGGATATCCTCCTGGGTACTTCTGGCCGCCTGCTGGACATTGTACAGAAGCAGCAGAAAAATACCTGCCATGAATGCGGTAAAGGCAACCGTGCTCAGGGTGAAAAACTGGGCCCACCTGTTCCGGCCCAGATTGATCACCCCCAGATACAACAACCTGGCTAGTATCCTCATGCCCCCTCACCCTCCGGGCCCCAGCTGCATTCCACTGCTGACCCGTCCTTCAGGCAAAGGATCTTGGCCCCGGGCAAAGACCTGATCAGTTCTTCATTATGAGTAGCCAGAACTACTGTGGTTCCGTGCACGTGAAATTGCCTGAACACTTCCATAAGCTGCAGGGAGAGCTTTCTGTCCAGATTGCCGGTGGGCTCATCAGCAAGCAGAACCTTGGGATTGATGACCACTGCCCGGGCCACCGCCACCCTCTGCTGCTCTCCTCCGGAGATCTCCCGGCACAAATACCTGGACTTGCTGTCCAGACGCAGGCTTCTGAGCACAGCCCTGACCCTCTTGTGCACCTGTGAGGAAACCATCCCCCGGACCTGCAGAGGCAGAGCCACGTTGTCCCATACACTCTGGTCCGGCAATATCTTGAAATCCTGAAAAACTATGGCCACCTCTCTTCTTAAAAGGTATAGACGCTTTTCAGGCAAATTCTTGAGATCGAATCCGGCTATGCTGGCCACGCCTCTCTGTACAGCCAGGCTGCCGTGGAGAACCCGCATGAGGGTGGTCTTGCCCGCACCTGAAGGACCTGTAAGAAAAAGAAAATCCCCTTTATCCAGGGAAAAGCTGATATTTTTCAGGGCCCAATAACGGCCGAAGGAGTGGGAAAGATGCTTGACCTGAATCATGAACCATCACCCGCACTTGGTATAGCCGCAGGCCTGACAGACAAGGCAGCCCTCCTGAAAAATGAGCTCAGCTCTGCATTCCGGGCAAAAGGGTTTGTTCAGTCCTGTATAGACATTATCCGGCTTCTGCCCCTGCAGATACCTGTTCTCCAGTACCCATCCCACAGCATCGGGTATGGACAGGAGCAGCCCCTTTTTCTGAAACACAGGATGCTCTCCGCCGATCCCCTTGAGCTGCTTGACCACGTCCCTGACGTCTATGCCAGAGCGCAGAGCCAGGGAGACCAGACGGCCGATCGCCTCGGCCTTGGCAGTAATGGATCTCCCTGAACGGCCGATGGTGGCAAAGACTTCAAAAGGTTTGCCGTCCACCTCGTTTACTGTGAGGTAAAGTTCTCCCAGGCCAGTCCTGACCTTCTGGGTAAAACCGTAAACCACCTCAGGTCTTTCCTTTACGCTGGCCTTGTCCGGATCTCTTTCCTGCCTGGCCTGCTCCCCCTCACCCGTGGAAAGGACCTGAGCAGCCCTGCAGCCGTCCCGGTAAACCGTCACACCCTTGCAGCCCATTTCATAGGCCATCCAGTAAATTTTCCATACATCCTCGGGCGTGGCTTCATGAGGCAGGTTAACCGTCTTGGACACGGCATTATCCGTGTATTTCTGAAATGTTGCCTGCATTTTCAGATGGTATTCCGGGGACACGTCCATGGAAGTGACAAAAATTTCCCGCAAGTGCTCTTCAAGGTGATCCATTTTTTTAATGCTTCCCTTGAGGGCGATATCCTCCATGAGCTTTTGGCTGTAACTCCGGGATCTTTTCAGGGCCTCCTCAAGGTGGGGATTGGTCTCCACCAGGCGCTCACCTTCCAGTACCTGGCGGATAAAGCTCAAGGCAAAGATGGGCTCTATTCCGGAAGAGCATCCAGCTATTATGGACAGGGTGCCTGTAGGGGCAATGGTGGTAGTTGTTGCATTGCGATAGGGTCCGAGATTATGCCGGGCGTATACGGATCCCTCATAAGCGGGGAACTCTCCTCTTTCCTGGGCCAGGGTTCTGGATGCAGACTTGGATTCCCTCTGGATGAACTCCATGACCTTTTCTGCGACCTGCAGTGCCTGACGGCTGTCATAAGCCACTTCAAGCTGAAACAGCAGATCAGCAAAGCCCATAACCCCCAGGCCGATCTTTCTGGTTTTGTGAACCATCTCGGTTATTCTGTCCAGGGGGTACCTGGACAGATCAATTACATTGTCCAGAAAGCGCACGCTCAGGTGCACGGTTTCCCTGAGATCATCCCAGTGGATTCTGTCCCCGGATGCGGGGGAATAGAACCTGTCCAGGTTGATGGAGCCCAGATTGCAGGCTTCATAGGGCAGAAGCGGCTGTTCCCCGCAGGGGTTGGTACTCTCCATCTCGCCCAGCTGCGGAGTGGGATTGTCCTTGTTGATCCGGTCCAGAAAAATAATCCCTGGATCCCCGGATTCCCAGGCCTTGTGCACCAGGAGAGAAAAGACATCCCTGGCCTTGAGCCGCCCTTTTTCCCCGCCTGTATGGGGGGCTACAAGAGAATACTCCCCATCCAGCTCCACAGCCTGCATAAAATCCTCTGTCAAAGCCACGGACAGGTTGAAATTGTTAAGCTCACCATCGCGCTCCTTGGCCCGGATAAATTCAATGATATCCGGATGGTCCACTCTCAGGATGCCCATATTGGCTCCGCGCCTGGTGCCCCCCTGCTTGACCTGTTCAGTGGCGGTATTAAAGATCTTTAAAAAGGATAAAGGGCCTGAGGCAATGCCTCCTGTGGAACCTACGCGGCTGTCCTTGGGCCTGAGCCTGGAAAAGGAAAATCCGGTTCCTCCTCCGGATTTATGGATGAGTGCAGCGTGCTTGATGCTGTCGAATATTTCGTCCATGGAGTCGCCCACAGGCAGAACAAAACAGGCGGCCAGCTGTCCAAGACTGGTCCCGGCGTTCATCAGCGTGGGAGAGTTGGGCAGGAACTTGCGCTCCACGAGCATCTGGTAAAAAATGCGCCCCAGGTCCTGAGGTTTATATGTGGATTTCTCGTACTTTTTTTCTTCACCGGCTACGCTGGCGGCAACCCGCCAGAACATGGCCTTGTAGTCCTCCAGGGGTTTGCCTTCTTCATCTTTGCGCAGATATCTCCTGGTGAGCACTGTTTCGGCATTGGGACTTAGGACCGGGTCAGGAAGGTCGACCGGCATTTTCATAAGTTTCATAATCAGTCTCTGTGGTTATGATTGAACCTTTGAACCAAAAATACAGCGCAGTTCTTTTTCAGAAGTTTTGCGCAGCTTAAATTTATATGACCCCGCAAAGTTATAAGAGCCACAAGTGGCTGAATTTTTTTCATTCAGTCCTGATTCTCACCGGCATGGGCCTGATCCTGTGTCTGCTTGGGTGGCTCATGGCGGGAAAACCAGGCATTTTCTGGTCCCTGTTCATCGGCCTGGTGGTGGTAATTATCACATCCAGGATTTCTCCAACAGCAGTACTCAGGATGCAGAACGCCCGCTTTCTGCACAGATCTCAGGCCCCCAGAATCCACCAGGTTATCAGCGAACTTTCCCGGAAAGCAGGGCTTTCCAGCCGGCCTGCCCTTTTTTACATCCCCGGCAGGACCGTAAACGCCTTTTCCATGGGCCGGAAAGAAAAGGCGGTCATTGCCATGACCGACGGGATGCTGCGCTCCCTTAATTTTCGCGAGATTGTCGGGGTACTGGCCCATGAAATAAGTCATATCCGCAACAATGACATCTGGATCATGAACCTGGCAGACGCTGCAGGCCGGGTGACCAGTATGCTGGCCCTGACCGGACAGCTGCTTCTGCTTTTGAATCTGCCCCTGCTTCTTATGGACGAATACCACATATCCTGGTGGATTATTGCCGTGCTCATATTCGCCCCCACTGTAAGTGCTGTCATGCAGCTGGCTCTTTCCAGGACCAGGGAGTTTGACGCTGACATGGACGCAGCGGTGCTCACGGGAGATCCTCTAGGCCTGGCCCAGGCCCTGGCCAAGCTGGAATATTCCTCTGGGACTTGGCTGGACAGAATTTTGTGGACCGGTAAAAAATCCGGACTGCCCACTCTCCTGCGCACTCACCCCAGGACTGAAGACCGGATAAGACGCTTGATCCGCCTGGCTGAAGATATTAAGGAACAACCAGTCACCGGCTTTGACCGTTCCTTTGCTGTTCTGCCGGCAGATCTGCATGCGCTCCGTACAGGCTCTGTGAAGCGCCTGTTAGGCAAATGGTTTTAGGTCTTCTGAACTGACTCAGGCCTGCTTGAATGCAATGTAAACGAGGATCGCCATGCTCAAATTTATCGGAACCCTCCTGGGACTGACAGCAATAATCTACGGATTGTTTGCAGGCTATGTATATCTTTTCCAGAACCGCCTCATATACGTTCCCTATCATCAACTGTACACTGACCCTGGAGACGCGGGCCTGGACTTTAAGGATGTATATCTGACCACTGCTGACAACATCATTATCCACGGCTGGTTTGTCCCAGGGCCCGAGGAAGAGGAAAAGGGAGTGGTTCTTTTCTGCCACGGCAATGCCGGAAATATTTCCCATCGCCTGCAAACTTTAGAATATTTGCATTCCCTGAACATGTCCACATTGATTTTTGATTATCGAGGCTTCGGTAAAAGCCAGGGCTCTCCCCATGAACAGGGGACATACAAAGATGTTCGCGCTGCCTGGGACTATCTTACCAAAGACAGGGGCATCAACCAGGAGCGCATTTTCATCATGGGCCGTTCCCTGGGAGGTGCCGTAGCTGCGGACCTGGCTGCTGAAAAGAGCCCTGCAGGAATCGTCCTGGAATCCACATTCACCAGCATACCTGATATAGGTAAGGATATATTCTTCTTCCTGCCGGTGAAGCTGCTGGCTAAGTACAGCTACAACACCATGGAAAAACTGCAGAGTTTCACCTCGCCGGTAATGATCATCCACAGCCCGGAGGACGAGATCATCCCATTCAGACACGGCAGGAATCTATATGAACAGGCTCCTGAACCCAAGTACTTCCTGGAGATACAGGGTGATCACAACAGCGGCTTCCAGCTCAGCCGGGACAAGTATCTTCATGGGCTTGGGGAATTTTTCTCTGCACAGCTTTCAGACTGACCCGGGAAGCAGAAATTGATTACATGCAGAATATACAAAACCCCGGATCTGGAACGACCTAAGATAATGCCATAATAGTAAATCCACAGCAAAAGTCGAAGAGCCCAAAACTGCCAAAAAGAACTTTGAACCTGATTCCGGCTTGAAATCCACTGGACTGGCGTACTTCAACGGCAGAGCTTGCTTGCCTATACCTTGATGGCCAGAGGGATCACAATGGGATCCCGGCCCAGAATCTTGCGGAAAAACTTGCGCAGGGTGGACCGGATCTTTTCTTCAAGCTTTTTGCTGTCTCCCGGGGGCACATTCTCAAAAATATCGAGAAGCAGACATTTGGCGTCCTCCAGGATGTGTTCATACTGCTGTTCAAAGATAAACCCGCGGGAAAGGATCCTGGGTCCCATGACCAGCTCACCTGTTTTTTCGCTGATAACCATGACCACGATGACCAGGCCTTCTTCTCCCAGGATGTGCCTTTCCTTGAGCACTGTGCGGCCCACGTCTCCTACGCCCTTGCCGTCCACCAGAATGGAATCCGATGGGATCTTTTCCTCTAGACGGACCGAGTCCTTGAAAAAAGTTATGGGGTGGCCGTCTTCCAGGATAATACTCCTTTCGGGTGCCACACCGCACTCCCTTGCCAGTTCTGCGTGCTTGAACAGATGCCGGTATTCTCCGTGCAGAGGGATGAAAAACCTGGGGGTCACAGTCTTGAGCATGATTTTCAGCTCTTCTTTATGGGCGTGGCCCGAGGCATGGATGGCCCTGACCTTTTCATAATAGACATCTGCTCCCAGGCGGTACAGGTTGTTGATCACCCTGGTGATGGCCTTGGTATTGCCGGGAATGATCCTGGAGGACATGAGCACGGTGTCTTTGGACTTGATCTTGAGCTGTCTGTGCTCCCCCAGGGCCAGGCGGGTCAGTGCTGACAAAGGTTCCCCCTGGGAACCGGTCAAAAGGAGCACTATCCGGGAATCATCAAAACTGTCGATCTCCTCCAGAGAACAATAAGTCTTGGGGCTGACCCGCAAAAAGCCCTGTTCCCTGGCCATTTCAATGTTGGAATCCAGGCTTTTGCCGCTTACAGCCACTTTGCGGCCAAACTGACTGGCCAGATCAAAAACCTCCTGCATTCTCTGGATATGACTGGAAAACAGGGTGACCGGTATCCTGCCTTTGGCCTCTGCCATAATACTGCCCAGGGAGTTTTTGATCTCCTTTTCAGTCAAAGCGTGGCCTTCGCGCTCCACGTTGGTGGAATCGGACATGAGAAGCCGTACTCCGTCCCTGGAAAACCGGGCAAACGCCTCCAGATCAGTATAATGGCCATCCAGGGGTTCCGGATCCAGCTTGAAATCCCCGGTATGCACTATTTTTCCCACCGGGGTCTCGATCCCCAGTCCAAACCCCTGGATTATGGAATGACAGACCAAAAAGAAATTAAAGGTCAGGTCCCCGACCTGTAATGGTTCTTTTTGGCTTACAACCTCCAGGGGTGTGTAGTCCAGAAGATTAAACTCCGACAGCTTGTTTTCCACCAGCTTCAAAGTAAACTTTGAACCGTAAAGGGGAACGCTTACATAGGGCAGAAGCCAGGGCAGGGCCCCGATATGATCCTCGTGTCCATGGGTGAGAATAATGGCCTTGAGCTTGTCCTTGTTTTTCAGCACATAATCAAAGCGAGGAATCACCACGTCCACACCCAGCAGAAAATCATCCGGGAACCTCAGTCCGCAGTCAATAAGAACCATAGTGTCCCTGGTTTCCAGGACCATGCAGTTCTGTCCGATTTCACCAAGTCCACCCAGTGGAGTCAGGGTAAGATAATCGGCGTCAGCAGTCATTGATCACTCCAAAAAATCCTTGTTTATCTCTTTCATGGCCCGGGATGGGCGTCCAGCCCCAAGGCAGAAATTATTATCAGCATAATTTTTTATCTTAGTGGATTTATACATAAAAGACAAGATCACCAGATCAAAAGGGTCCCAGCTCCTTATCAGGCTGAATCAACTCTCAGCTCTGAAAAGTATTCAGCCGGGATTTGGAGGGGACCCGGGGGATGAAAGCAGGCTGTTTATAAGGCGGGTCAGCTTCAGGATTCCTTCTGGGCATTGCTTTCAGTAATGACTTTTTCCGCAATGGGACCGGGGCATTCCTCGTAATGGTCAAACTCCATGGTAAAGGTCCCCTGACCCCCGGTCATGGAGCGCAGATCCTGGGCATACTGCAGCATTTCAGCCATGGGCACGTGGCACCTGACCGAGGTTATGCCCTTGTCGGAATCAGAACCCAAAACCCGGCCTCTTTTACTGGAAAGATCACCTATTACATCTCCCATGTATTCGTCCGGCACAAAAACCGTGACCAGCATGATGGGCTCCAGAATTACAGGCTGACACTTTTCAGCCGCCTTTTTAAAGGCCATGGAGCCGGCGATCTTGAAGGCCATTTCCGAAGAATCCACGCTGTGGTAGGATCCGTCATACAGGGTGACCTTGAAATCCACCATGGGATATCCAGCCAGTACTCCCCTGACTGCGGCCTCCTGAATGCCCTTGTCCACGGCCGGTATGTACTGCCTGGGTATCACGCCGCCCACTATCGCGTCCACAAACTCATAACCCTGACCACTGGCTTTGGGTTCCAGCCTTATCCAGCAGTCACCGAACTGACCGCGTCCCCCGGTCTGTTTTTTGTAGCGGCCCTGGACCTCGGCTTTACCCTTGATGGTTTCCCTGTAGGGGATTTTAGGAGTTTTCAGGACCACGGCAGCCTTATACCTTCTCTTGACCTTTTCCACGGCCATTTCAATATGCAGCTGGCCCATTCCTGACAAAAGCATGTCCTTGGTTTCCTCGTTGCGTGAAAGCTGCAGATTGACATCCTCGTCCAGAAGCTTCTGCACTGCGGCAAATACTTTATCCTCTTCGCCCTTTTCCTGGGCACCCAGGGCATAGGACAGAATACACGGTGGAAGAGCCGGCTTCTCAAGAACAAAGAGGGATTTTTCACTGCACAGGGTATCGCCGGTGGAAGTGTTTTTGAGCTTGGCTGCAGCCACAATAAAGCCGGGCCCGGCCTCCTCCTTGAATGGAATCTGTTTTTTGCCCTCAAAAACCAAAAGCTGGCCCAGCTTTTCCTTTTCATCCTTCAAGGGGTTGGCCAGAAGCATATCCGAAGTCATGGTCCCGGATAAGACCCGCATTACACTCAGCTGTCCTGTAAATGGATCAGTTATGGTCTTGAACACCAAGGCTGCTGCCGGTTCATCGGGATGGGACTTTCTTACCTCCTGGTTCTCGCCGACCCAGTCCTGATGTTCCAGGGGAGAGGGCAGAAGTCTCTGAACCGCTTCCAGGAGCTTTGCCCCGCCCTTGTTTTCCAGAGCGGATCCAGCGCATACAGGAACCAGGTCCCCGGCAAGTATTCCCTTGCGCAGCCCCTGATAAACGTCCTCAACCTTTAGACTGCCCTCCTCCAGATATATCTCCATGAGCTGTTCATCACTCTCAGCTATATTTTCAATGGAGGTCTCGCGCATTTCAGCCAGCAAGTCCTGCATGTCATCAGGGACATCACCGTCAACAAGTCCGCCCTCTTCAGCAAAAAAACAGGCCTTTTCCTCCAGCACATCCACCAGACCTCTGAATCCGGCTTCAGCTCCAATGGGCAGGTACAGAGGCACGGGCTTGATCCCCAGGGTATTCACCAGACTGGTGTAAGCCATGTTAAAGTCAGCCCGCTCCCGGTCCATTTTGTTCACCATGATCAGGGCCGGAAGCTTTGCATTCCGGACTTCGGACCACAGTTTCTTGGTCAGGGGCTTGGCTCCGTCTACTGCGTCCACTACAAAAAGCACTCCGTCTACAGCAGTGAGCAGATAGCCTATATCCCCGATAAAATTGTTGTCTCCGGGAGTGTCCACCAGAAAGTGGCGGTTTTTTTCCCAGGTATACATGGCGAATGCCGGCTGAATGCTGCCGCGCCTTTTGATCTCTTCAGGCTCAAAATCCAGGCAGGTGGTGCCTTCGTCTATCTTGCCCAGGCGCTGTATGGCCCTGCTTTGGTAGAGAATCATTTCCGCAGTGGAGGTTTTTCCTGTTCCTCCGTGTCCCACCAGGGCATAGGTTCTCTGTTTCGCCAATTTGTCCAGCATAGGTCTTGCCCCCTTTGTTCTGATATTGTCTATGCCGCTTCTGAACCTCTTTTCACATGTGTTCAGCACCGCCTGTTCTAATGCTTACGCGGTCCGGCTTATTTGGCCTTTCTCTTCCTGGACATATCCCGGTCAGGAAGTTAAATATCCTTATAATTGATGTTGCGTAATAAAGATCCTGTCCTATTGAAAGATGAATTCAAACTTGTCAAGCTGCAAATTAAGACGTACCAGGTCCGGGCTGATGATCATACATGAATTACTGACCCTGCCATGCGGGGTCAGCATTGAAAAGGATCCCTGTCTTTTCTGGGCTGATACCTGCGGGGAGCCGCTGCTCTCTTCCCTTGAAACCTGGGGGCAGATTGAACCGGTTATCGTATGCAGCAAAGGATCCCGGCTGGTCCTGGTGGCCGGATACAAAAGACATCAGGGACTCAAAAGTCTGGGCCTGAACATCCAGGCCCTGCATATCAGCAATCCCGGGGCCTGGGGAAGGGGCATGGTGTATCTTTTGTCCAACCTGGGCCAAAGCCTTGACCCCCTGAAGAAAATCCTGGCCCTGCGCTATTTTGAGTCCATGAAAAAAGATCTTTCCCGGATACATCAGCTCCTCGGCATTCCCTCAGGATCCAGAGATGAGCATCTTTTTTCAGCCTGGCTTAATCTTCCCTCGACCTGGGATGGCCTGCTGAGAGAAAACCCCCAGCTGCTTCCCTGTGCCGGGATGTTAAGCTCCATGGATTCCAAAGACCTGGATGTGGTTTTCCCTTTTCTGTCCGGGCTTGGCTGGTCCCTGAACAGAGCCCGCGGCTTTCTGGGCATGCTCAACCATATCGCTGCCAGGGACAGAAAATCCCTCAGGGACGTGGCAGCTGAGCTTCATCTGGAAAGAGTGCTCCACAGGGACCTTACCCCCAAGGACAAGATGCAGGCCTTGCTCAACAGCCTGAACCGGGCTGCATATCCTGAATATTCCAGGCTCAGGGAAAAGACAAAGAAGCAGCTGGACCGGCTTACAGCATCTACTGACTGGCAATGCACACATCCGGATAACTTTGAGAGTCCGGCCCTTGAATTTCGGGTTCGGGTGCGAAACAGCAGGGAGCTTGGGGAGGCAGCCGGGCAACTGCAAAAGATAGCCGGTTCCGGGATCATGTCCACCTGGCCCGTATACCCTTATGACTAGCCAGCAAACTTTCATGCTGCCCGGTCACCTGAAACAGCCGGGACATATCCTGATTGATCCTTCCGTGCTGAACCAGAAAGTGGCCAGACGGATACTCTCCCGTCTGGCCAATGTTCCCTGGTCCTTGTACAGCGATCCGGAGCAGCAAGTCCGGGATATTGACCCGGGGGGATCATATGTACTTTACCTCAAGCACTACAAGGGCCGCTTTATGCGTTTCTGTCCCGGGACAAAGCATTACCAATGCTGCGGGTACCGCATTATTCACATGGGGGAGAACTGCCCCCTGAACTGCAGCTACTGTATCCTGAAAGCCTATTTTCAGGACAGTGTGCTCAAGGTCTGGGCCAATCAGGACGATCTTTTCCGTGAGCTTGAGCAGCAGTTCAGTCCAGGCAGCAGGCTGATCCGGGCCGGAACAGGAGAGTTCACTGACTCCCTGGCCCTGGAATCCATTACCGGCTACTCCCGGGACCTGGTGGCTTTTTTAAGTGAATACCCGGGTGTCTGCCTGGAGCTCAAGTCCAAGATCGTTGATCTTACCTGGATGGACAGGGTGTCAGACCCCCGCAGGGTCCTTCCGGCGTGGTCAGTCAACAGCCCGGAAATCATAAGAACCCAGGAACAGGGTACTGCCTCCCTGGAAAACAGGTTGCGGGCTGCACGTGCATGTGCAGACCAGGGATTCAGAGTCTGCCTGCACTTTGATCCCATTATCCATTATCCCGGATGGAAACAGGGCTATGCAAAAACAGTTGAGGTCATATCTGATTATCTTGCACCTGAAGAGATCGCCTATCTCAGCCTGGGTTCCTTCAGGTTCATGCCTCAGCTGGAAAAAATCATCTTCCGGAAGCATCCCGGAGCCAGCTATATATTCAACGAATTCATAACCGGACTGGACGGGAAAAAAAGACTGCTGCTGCCCCTGCGCCTTGAACAGTTCGGGTTCATCACTGATCAGCTAAGGAAATTCGGCCTGGACAGACAGATATATTTGTGCATGGAGTCATCTTATGTGTGGGAAAAAATCCTGGGCTGCACACCAAAAGATCTGGGAGGTCTGGACAACCACCTTTTAAAGCTTAGCTTTGAACTCTGATGCGTTTGTCCATGATTCCGCCTGGTTATTTGCATTGACTGGCAATCCTTATTGAGTTATTGGTTAAAATTTTAAGTACAAACATGTTATGGCCCCGGCGAGAGTGGCGGAAATGGTAGACGCACTGGACTTAGGATCCAGCGGTTTGTCCGTGGGGGTTCGACTCCCCCCTCTCGCACCATTGAAGCGGCATACACTGATAAAACAAAACACACCCAAGGAGGTCAACGGTTTATGAAATACAGTGTGGAAGATGTTTCCCCGGTTCAAAAAAAGGTCAATATTCAGGTGCCGGCCGAGGAAGTGCATGCGGCCCTGGCTGCCACTACTGCCCTCTACCGCAAGGATGTGGACATCAAGGGCTTTCGCAAAGGCAAGGTACCATCCTCGGTAGTGGAGGGCAGGTTCAAAAAACAGATCTATAATGAAGCCACCACAGACCTCATCAATCTGCATATCAACCAGATCCTGGGCGAAATGAAAGTCTCCCCCCTGTCCAGCATCGATGTGGACGCCGGTCTTCTGGCCCGGGACCAGGAATTTAAATATTCTTTCAGCTTTGAAGTGGCCCCTGAATTCGAATTGCCGGAATATAAGGGCATAACCATTGAAGAAGAGGAGGTTGAGGTCAATCCTGCGGAAATCGATCTGGTCATAGAGCGCCTGCGGCAAAACATGGCTGAACTGTTGGTGGTTGATGAACAGCGTTCTCCCAGAGACAAGGAAGTGGTGGTCATAGACTTTCAGGCCTTTGATGAGGGCAAGCCCATTCAGGGGATCAAGGCCGAGAACTTCCAGATGACCCTGGGCGAGGGAGGAGCTTTGCCTGAGTTTGAAGAACTGGTCAAGGAGCTTACCCCGGGCAGTACAGCTTCGCGCAACATCACCATGCCCGATGATTTTTTAAACAAGGATCTGGCTGGAAAAGATGTGCTCATGCAGGTCACCCTGCACAACATCAAGGAAAAAAAACTGCCCGAGGTGGACGATGAACTGGCCCAGAAAGCAGGCGGGTTCGATTCCGTGGACAAGCTCAAGGAGGTCATCAGGGAATCCTATGTGAGCAGCAGAAAGCAGCTTCATAAAAGTGCGGCACAGAAAAAAGCCCTGGATGAACTCAAGGCCAAGGTGGAGTTCGAACTTCCGCCATCCCTGGTCAGCGGACGTATTGAGCAGAAGATTGCCGAGTTCAGAAGCCAGATGGAAAAAAAGGGAAGAGATCCTGATTCGCTGGGCAGAACCAGGGAAGAGCTTGAAGAACAGTTCAGACCCGAAGCCGAAGATATGATTAAATCCCAGATTTTTCTTCTGGCTGTGGCCAATGCCGAAGACTTAACCGTTTCCGAGCAGGAGATAAACGCATACATTCAGCAGCAGGCCCAGTCCAGCGGCCAGAATGCTGAGGAGCTCAAAAAATTCTATCATGACAACAACCTGATGTTCGCTCTCAAGGATACTTTACTGGCGGACAAGGCCATGGAACTTATCTACGAAAACTCCGAGGTCAAAATGGTGCCCCCTGAGAGTCCGGGCGGACATGCCCGGGAAAACAACTCTTAAGCCTGTGATTACAGGCCTGTATTTTCATCAAGGAGACAGACATGAGCTACAATGTGCCCATAGTCGTGGAGACTACCGGCAGGGGTGAAAGAGCCTACGACATCTACTCCAGGCTCCTCAAGGACCGGATAATCCTGCTGGGCACCCCTATTGACGATCATGTGGCCAATCTTCTGTGCGCCCAGCTTCTTTTTCTGGAATCAGAAAGCCAGGAAAGGGAAATCAACTTTTATATCAATTCTCCCGGGGGTTCGGTCACAGCCGGTCTGGCCATCTACGATACCATGCAGTACATTTCCGCTCCAGTGGCCACCCTTTGTCTGGGGCAGGCGGCCAGCATGGCCGCCCTGCTTTTGGCTGCCGGCAACAAGGGAATGCGTTATGCCCTGCCCCACAGCAGGATCCTGATTCACCAGCCCATGGGCGGATTTCATGGACAGGCCACGGACATAGACATCCAGGCCAGGGAAATCATCCGTCTCAAGGCCAAGCTCAATGAAATCCTGGCCCAGCATACGGCAGTGGATCTGGCCAAGATCGAACATGACACTGAAAGGGACTATTACATGGATGCGGGGGAAGCCAGGGAATACGGTATCATTGATACAGTACTGACTTCGAGGTCTGAAATTGACAAAACCAGAAAATAAATTAAGATTTGGAAAAATAAAAAAAGTAGAGGTGGGCAATGGCTGATAAAAAGAAACCTTTTGTTTCTGATCTGGGCTGCTCTTTTTGCGGCAAGACTCAGGACGAGGTGGACAGGTTGATAGCCGGTCCCGATGTATATATCTGCAACGAGTGTGTTTCCCTGTGCGACGAGATCATTGCCCAGGACCATGCTGAAGAGGGAATGGAAGCCGATGTTCTTCTTCCTCCTTCTGATCTGAAAAAGGCCCTTGATGAATACGTGGTTGGCCAGGATCAGACCAAGAAAATCCTGGCAGTGGCTGTTTACAACCACTATAAAAGAGTTCGCTATTCCAGGAAGCAAAAGGACGAGGTGGAACTGGACAAGAGCAACATCCTGCTCATGGGTCCCACCGGTTCCGGAAAAACTCTGCTGGCCCAGACCCTGGCACGCATTCTCAGGGTTCCTTTTGCCATTGCCGATGCCACCACACTGACCGAAGCCGGTTATGTGGGGGAAGATGTGGAAAATATTCTGGTCCAGCTGATGCAGAATGCTGACTATAACCTGGAAGCTGCTTCCAAGGGCATTATCTATGTGGATGAAATAGACAAGATTGCCAGAAAATCAGACAGCCCCTCAATTACCAGAGATGTTTCCGGAGAGGGAGTTCAACAGGCCCTGCTCAAAATCATCGAAGGTACTGAAGCCAATATCCCTCCCAAAGGGGGACGCAAGCATCCCCAGCAGGAATTCATCCGCCTGAATACCACCAATATCCTCTTCATTGTTGGCGGGGCATTCATTGGCCTGGACAAAATAGTACGCGAAAGGATCCAGAAGGGCAGCATGGGTTTTGGAGCCGAGATTGGAGACAAGAAGGGAGCTGCTCCCAACGAACTGATAAGCATGGCCCATCCTGCAGACCTGATCAAGTTTGGGCTGATTCCTGAATTTGTAGGCCGCATGCCTGTGGTATCCTCGCTGCAGGAACTTACTGAGGATGATCTGGTGCGCATCCTGACCGAACCCAAAAACGCCCTGGTGAAACAGTATCAGAAAATGTTTGAACTGGACCATATCAAGCTGCGTTTCACCCAGGATGCACTGCGGGCCGTCGCGGCCAGGGCCCTGGAAAGAAAGACCGGGGCCAGGGGGCTTAGAAACGTGATGGAATCCATCATGCTGGACGTGATGTACAAGCTCCCATCACTTCAGGGAGTGCAGGAATGCCTCATTAATAAGGAAGTGGTGGAGAAGGGCGTTGAACCCCTGCTCTTTTACCAGCAGGAAGTCAAGACCGCCTAAGCAGAAAAGTGCAGGCCACTGACCCGGTCCGGTTCAGGGCATGGCATTGCTCGGCGTTTCCGGTTTCTGAGATCTTACTCTCTTTCCGGGCTTTTTCCTGCGTCGTTATCAGATGCGCCTGCAAAAAGTCGAGAAATGAATAATTCAAAAATCAATAATCTACATAACTCTTTGTTTTTACTGACCTCTGACGTCTGACCTCTGACGTCTGTGACTGCAAAAATGACTTTTTGCAGTCACATCTTATCAGCCTTTTTCTCCTCCAAAGCCTGTACAGCCTGGTGAAGCGTCTGGACAGCCAGTTCAGCATAGCGCTTCTTGCCCGGAGAAAGCTCAGGCAGGGCCTGCATTACGTGCTGGGCCGTCAGGCCCAGGGCCTGGCCGGGATCCAGCCCCTTGGCCAGTCCGCAGAGCATTGAAGCACAAACCGCGCTTGATCCGCAACCCTCACTGAAAAAAGATGCTCCGGCAATGCGGTTTTTTTCAAGCCGCAGATAAATCTCCACCCGGTTGCCGCAGGATCCAGACTTTGCGGCCATGGCATGATAATCCTTCATTCTGCCCATACATGGAGGGTTTTTCCAGCGGGCATATACCTGGGCCCCGAAATCTTCAAGTACCTGCTCGTCTATCCTGGCCTGCAGATCAGCAGCAATCCGGTCCAGATCTCTGTCCATAGCAATGTCCCTTTTCACATCTTCCGTGTGACAGGCGTGCCTTTCCCGGCCGGCCCTGGACCAGGTGCCGGGGAATAATGGCCGAAACACGGATCAGTTTATCTTGAGTCTGGCTTCCAGTTCAGGCTCCAGAGTCACCACGAGACTCTGCTGGATCCTGTCCACTACCACCCGGCCCGGAGCAGCCCCTTTTACCGCTCGGACATCCCTGATCATTGCGCACATGACCCGGCCCTTGAGCTCATGTTTCTGATAACTGGCCAGAGCGGCCAGGACTGCCGCCTCCTGCAGGGACCTTTCAGGTACCGGCGAGTCTTTGCTTGCCAGTCTGAGAATGGTGTGGGCTCCAGGTCCGTCCTGAACATGCAGCCAAAGATCAAAAGGTGATGCGTGTTGACGCAGCAGGTCTTTTGCTACCCGGCTGTTTTTGGCCCTTAAAATTGTCAGCCCGTCACTGGAGCGGAAAACATGGGCCTTTCCGGACAGAGCCTGATGGCTGAAAGGCTGTTCCCGGCCCTTTGAAGAGCCTGACTGCCTGCTTTTGGGGCCCTGAACTGTTGCGTTCACCGGCTTTTCTGTGAGCAGGGCTTTCTCCCGCTGAGCAACAACCTCCAGGCCGCGCTTGCCCTTGGCTGCCAGGCGAAAAAACATGTTCATATTTTCCTGGATGGAAAATTTTTTGTCCAGCTTGAGCACCTCTTCTTCTCCTGCAGGTCCAAAAATCTTTATTTCATCGGTCTTAAGTCCGGGATTCAACTGGTACAGGCTGGCCTGTATCAACTTTCCCTTTTCCCCCAGAGCCGCCATCTGTTTAAGGCGCTGCCGGTCCTCATCAAGCTGCTGCACTCTTTTTTCCAGCTTTTTCCGGTGCTGTTTTCCCAGTTTATTCTGTTTACCCTGTCCGGGAGCAGACAAAAAATCTTCAGTCTTTTCCCTGCCCAGAAATTGAGATGCTTCCAGGGCTGAACCGTGATTCCGGCAGAAAGAGCCTTGTGACGGGATAAAACAGCTGAGGAACGGTTTGTTCTCATGGTCCCGGCACAGGAAAAAGCCTTCAGGCTGTCCCCGGCTCAGATCCTCAAGGAGCTTTTGGGCCTGATCAGGACTTCGTTGAGCCAGCTCACGCCTCAAAGGCGGTGACAACTGGGGAAAGCGCTTCCAGACATTTTCATCGCCCAGCACAGACAACAGATCCGGCCAGACGACCTGCTCATCCCACATCTGGTCAAGCTCGCTCACCAGCTCTGGTCCCCGGACCAGATCCAGAATCAGCCAGCCAGGGCCGGTGCCGGTGCCGGACAGTTCAAAGGCCATGCGCCTGTACATCCAGAGATTTTTAAAATTCAGAATCAACCTGTTCTTCAGGTGCTTTCGCAGCCACATGGCCTGAGCTGCAGGAGTGGAAGGATTGACCGGCCTGTCAGGGCAGAGGTAAAAAAAGCCTTGTCTGCGGGAACAGCCCAGGATCATGTTCCCGGACCTGCCAAGGTCCAGGGTGAATAGTCCGGGACCCGGCATGTATACCTTTTGAATACGTTGGCCGCGGACTTTCTGGAAAAGCTCTGCCGCAGCAAAACGGAAAAAATTGGCCTCCATGATCACTGTAGCTGATTATTATATTTACTGGCCAAACCTCACATCCAGGCTAGAGACAGGGTTATGCTCCGGACACGGAATAAACCCGCTTCTATCCCGGGTCCCGGCACAAAAACACTTTTTCATGACCCACAAGGGTGAGTGGGTCCTGTTTCTGACATGCAAGGCATTCAATCCCCGTGCAGGGCTTCTTTCTGTTCCTGCCTGCTCTTGCACTTGATGCGCAGGGTAGTTACAGGTCTGGCCTTGAGCCTTGCCCGGGATATGTCCTCGCCGCAATCCTCGCAGATCCCGTAGGATCCCTCTTCTATCCGATCCAGGGCCTCGTCTATCTTGCGGATCAGCTTGCGGTCCCTGTCTCTCAAGCGCAAAGTAAAGGCACGGTCGGATTCAGCCGAGGCTCTGTCTGCAGGGTCTGCATAGATTTCCCGTTCTTCTGTCATGTCCTCCAGGGTATCTTCGCCCTGTTCCAAGATTTCCTGACGCATCTTCTTGAGTATTTCCCGGAATGCTTCAATGTCAGCCTGGTTCATCAGTTAGGCCTCCTGTTGAAAAATTTAAGAAAGACCTAATATACCAAGGCGCAGGCAATGTAAAGATATGCCTGTTGTTTTTATTGTCCTGTTCTGGAAAATTGTTTAATATTTATACAGTACCACGGCAAAAACTCAAATAGAAACAGATTGTGCAATATATGAGCAAGTTAACCTTTTGTTTTTACTGACTTCTGATCCCTGTCAATCTTCCTGCCACGCCCTTGGCGTGGTTCGCGTGACACAAATGACTTTTCGCAGTCGTATCTTGTATGGATTATTTTCCATGCAAAAAATTTCAGCAACAAGCTAAGGGGGCAGATGCATGCCTCTTGCCCAGCAGGATATACTCAGGGCCGTTGTACAGGAGGCCATGGAACTGGATAACCAACAGGTGATTAACCATGTTCGGGGATCATCTCTGGTGGGGGTAGAGACCACAAGTTCAGCCGGTCTCTGTTCCATTCTCCCTGCAGACGACAGGATTGACAGTCTGGAAAAAAACACGGAACTGCCTGCCTTTATTCACACCCTGGCGTCCGGGCTTATGAAGCAGGGAACCCTGGAGTCTTCCTGGGCACTGGCAGGTATAAACTCCCGCCTGAACACAAGGGCGTCTGGCCCTGAAAGAAAAGCCCAGGACCTCATAGTGGAGCTGGGCAAGGATAAGAACGTTGCCATCATCGGCCATTTTCCTTTTGTACACAAAATAAAACATGAGTTCAAAAACTTCTGGGTCATGGAGAAAAGGCCCAGGGAATTTGATTTACCCGAAAGCATGCTCCCCAGTGTTCTGCCCCGGACTCAGGTGGTGGCCATTACCGCCACCACCCTGCTTAACAGCTCCCTGGCCTTCATCCTGAACCTGTGTCCCCCCGGGTGCATCAAAATCCTCATGGGTCCGAGCACTCCCCTGGCCTTTTCATTGTTCAGAATGGGTCTTAATTATCTGGCCGGGGCCGTGGTCAAAGACAAGGAAAAGGTCTTGGCGGGCATCCGTGAAAATACCTGCTTTCGCCATCTGGACGGCATTGAACACTTCCTGATCCATGAAGATAACCACCCGGCAAAAATGAATAACAAAAACCTGCTCACCAGAAATTGCACTTGACAGGTCAAAGTCTGTTGATTAGCTTTTAAACTCTTGTCAAGCGGGAGTAACTCAGTGGTAGAGTGCAACCTTGCCAAGGTTGAAGTCGCGGGTTCAAATCCCGTCTCCCGCTCCAAATGGTTCGGGCGGCATAGCCAAGTGGTAAGGCAGCGGTCTGCAAAACCGCCATTCTCCGGTTCAAATCCGGATGCCGCCTCCAATACCTTATAAGCCATGACCTCAAAAAATTTGAGGCTCCTCGACGCAACGTGTGGATTTTATATACAGTAAAAAATTAAGAGCCTTATCCAGAATGCCTGCTCCGGGGGGTTTTGGCAAAACCCCGGAGCTGGAAAGATATAGTATAGTGCCATAACAATTCCACAGCATACGTCGAAGAGCCAAATTTGAATTCTGCCGCTGTTCTCTATACTAAGCCGCACGTTTCGTACCTGTTACATTCTATCGAATTCAGAAAAATGTTCTACCTGAACATTGCTGTAAAAATGGTCCATTTTTCAGACTGCTGCAGTATGAAATAGTCCCTGCTGGCAGTAATCACATATCCGGTATCTGGAGGAAAAAGTGCAGAACAGCCGATTTTTGCAAGCCAACGATCTGGATCTGCTCCTGAACAGGGCCAGGGAAAGGTTTCAAGTCGGTTTTGAAACGGTCAGGATCGGAGACATCTCCCTGGAATTGCTGCAGATTGCCAATCTGGATGAATATATTGATTATCTGGCTGAAACCAGCAAAGAGCGCATTGACCTGCCTTTCTGGGCCAAGATCTGGCCGGCTTCGATTCTGCTCAGCTACCACCTTCTTTCCCTGCCACCCGCAAATAAGCATAAGAACGTCCTGGAACTCGGCGCAGGTCTTGGGCTTTGCGGCCTCTGCGCTGCAGCCAGAGGCTATCAGGTGACCATTACAGACAACCATGAAGATGCATTGCTTTTCTCCAACATTAATATCCTGAAGAACAATTTACAGGACCGGGCCCGGGTACAGGCTGTGGACTTCACCCGGGACGAATTATCCGGAGCTTTTACGTACATCATCGGTGCTGAAATCCTTTACCTGGACAGCTACTATCCGGCTCTGGTGGCTTTCTTGAAAAATCATCTTGCTTCAGGTTCAGAGGCAGAGATCCTGCTGTCAGCAAGCCTGCGACGCAAACCCTCTGCCTTTTTTCAAAAGGCCCAGAAAGAGTTTTCCATAACATACAAGAATGTGAGCTGGAAGGAACGAGCAGTTCAAGCTGCAGAGGGTGAAAACGAGCAGGTAACCATATACAGACTGAAATCCAGAACATGATCAGAATAAAAAAAAGCCCCAAAAAATATACTGCTGATGCGGACAAGGCGCTGACCCCGGAAGAAACAGCAGCAAAGGTTACCAGGACCTTCCAAAGACATGGCCAGGCCATTTTAAAGGACCTGAAACGCATAGATACCGGGCGGCTGGGCATCCCGGTATACCTCAGCTATTATGGCGTAAAAGCAAGGACAATGGGCGTGCCCAAGCGGCAGCAGATGGGCAAGGGCGCTTCACCGGCCCAGGCCCGAAGCTCAGCCCTGATGGAGCTGGCTGAAAGGTATTCCTATTTCAGTTTCCTGAATAACCAGGAAAACTTTGTCCGGCTGACCTGGAAAAAGGCACGGGCCAGATGGGATAAAAAGCTCATTCCCCCCGCCGAGATTATCAAGTCCGTACAGGAGAACATCTCTGAAGAGCAGGCTGATGAAGTCCTGGACCTCGTCTCCTGGATGTTCACTCCGACAACAAATATTTATGCAGAGCAGGAGGAATACGTCCCCCTGGACTGGTTCAAAAAACTCAATGAGTTTAACGGGAGCAGCGCAGGAAACACTTTTGAGGAGTCCATTCTCCAGGGGGCATGTGAACTGGTGGAAAGACATGTCTGCGCACTTGTGGACATAAAACGCCCGGTCACACCAACCATTGATCCGGAATCAGCGGACGATTCCACCCTGAAGGAACTCTTGGCCAGGTTTGCCCGACAGGGTATCCGGGTCTGGCTCAAGGATTTCACCTGTGGCTTTCCCGTACCCACAGTAGGTGCTCTGGCCTACGACCCTCAGACCTTTCCGGCCCTCAGCGAAATAGTGTTCTCGGCGGGCACTGCAACTTCACCGTCCAAGGCAGCTATCCGTGCACTGACAGAAGTAGCTCAGCTGGCTGGAGACTTTCACACCGGCAGTAACTATGAGGCCTCAGGCCTGCCCAAATTTTATTCCCTGGAGCAAATAAACTGGCTGACTACTGGACCCTGCTCGCCCATTGACCGCCTTCCTGATCTTTCCCATCCGGATATGGGCTTTGAATTAACATCACTTGGCCGCGATCTTGCGCACATGGGCTATAATTTATATTCCCTCTCCACTATGCAGCCTGATCTGGAGATTCCCTGCAATTACAATTTCGTTCCGGGCTTTCTGTTCCGGGAAAGAACGCGGCAGGCCAGCATAGGCATGCTGGTGGGCCGCGTTCTTGCAGAGGAGGAGAATCCGTTTACTTCCCTGGACAGGCTGAAAAAACTCGCGGATATTTATCCAGGCGCTTCTTTTCTGCCTTTTTACCAGGGCATGAACCTGCTGCGCAGGGAAGACCCTGAAAAAGCTGCCCAGCTTTTTTCCAGAGCAGAAACGGTGCAGACCGATAAAGAATCCAGGGCCCTGTGTGCCTTTTATGCTGCCTACGCGCTGTCCAGACAGGAAAAGTGGCCTGAATCCATAGAGTATTTAAACAGGGCCATAGACCTTGATCCTCTGGTCAAGGAATATTTTAATCTGCGCGGGGTTGCTTATTACAAACAAAAAGATTATGAGCCTGCAATGCATGACTTTCAAAAAGCGCTGCATCTGGACAGTGGATCAGTCATGGATATGGTTAATCTTGGCCTGTGCTACCGGGAGATGGGACTCAAACAGGCAGCCGCTGAAATGCTGACCACGGCTCTGGAAATAGAGCCCGGCCTAACTTCCGCACGCAAGCATCTGGAAGAACTAACTTTTTAAGAGCTTTCATGATTTTTCCTGATAAAAGGCATTGACAAAAAAGTATATCCAATCTTATGATAATTTTTATGCAACCAGAAATTTCTGGCCCAAAAAGGCCTGGGATACACCAGAAAGGAAGGGTTCAGCGCTGTCACGGTCAGTGCATCCTAACCTGAAAATCAACCAAGGAGGTATGAAAGATGGCATTTGTCGAGTTCAAGGGAAAACAATTTGAAGTAGACGAAGACTGTTTCCTGCAAAAATTTGAGGACTGGAGCCCGGAGTGGGTAGAATATGTAAAGGAGAGCGAAGGCATCAAGGAGCTCACTGATGAGCACCACAAGGTCATCGAATTTCTGCAGGACTACTACAAAAAGAACGGGATCGCACCCATGGTGAGAATTCTGTCCAAGGTAACCGGATTCAAGCTCAAACACATCTATGAACTGTTCCCCTCCGGACCCGGCAAGGGAGCATGTAAGATGGCCGGCCTTCCCAAACCCACCGGTTGCGTCTAATGATCTGGGTCCGTTGCTGATGATAAAGCGGACCTTCAGGGGTCCGCTTTTTTTTGTTTGTGACTTGCCACCAGATTTTTTATTCGCAGAGCCTCCACCTCTATGCCCCTTTTAAGACAGCCGGCTGTATACACTTTTGCTTTCTGCTCCAGTGCATCCATTACTTTAGCCTGTTTGTCCCGGGGCACCCCCTTTCTTTGCAACAGTCCCGACAAGGCATATATGCGCCAGAGATCCATGCCTATTATTTTTCTGGAGAGCTGATCTCCTCTACCTCCCTGTTTTACGGTCAGAACCCTGGGCAATAGACCAACCGGATACCGCAGAGTCAAGCGCACCCATAAATCGTAGTCCTCGCAGGCAGGCAGATCTTCGTTAAACAGGTAACCCTGACGGACCAGGTCCTGATCCAGCATTACACAGGATGGACTGATCAAGCACATGTCCAGGCTTTTTTCAAATATCCAGCCTGCATATTTTTGATGTTTCACTCCCTGGCTGACTGTTTCATGACCGCGCACCCAGGCCTCGAGGGTCTGCGACACCATAAAGCCGGTGTCCCGCATGAAACGCACCTGGAGCATGAGGTTATCCTCCAGCCAGTAGTCATCGGAATCCAAAAGAGCCACATATCTTCCACGGGCCATTTTCAGGCCTAAGTTGCGGGCTGCTGCCACCCCCTTGTTTTCTTGATAAAAAAATTTTAATCGCTTATCTTTGAAATTCTGGAGTACATCCCGGGTGCTGTCTGTGGATCCGTCATCGATCACAATGAGTTCCAGATCCTTTAAGCTTTGACCAAGAACCGAGGCAGCCGCTTTGCTGATATGGCCAGCCCGGTTATAGGTGGCGATTATGGCTGATACCTGCATAAGTTGGTTCTGATATGTAACACTTTTCAGATGCACCTTTCACACCTGGACTTTCAAGCCTTTAAAGTACGCTGAATTTCCATCTGCTGGAAAAAATATATACAGCAGTATCCCTGTGTGCAAGCATGTAAGGGATTAATATCCAGACAGGGCTTGTAAAACGGCAATGTTAATTTTTCAGGAAAATATTCATGGTCTACACAGACACATACAGGGGATACCGAACACTCTGTTCCCCTGGGAAAGAAGAGACTGCCTATCAGGTTGTACTGGAACAAAGCGATCTGTTCATCATAAGCTCTACTGACCTGAGATCCCAGATCCTGGACCGGCTGTACAGGGTACGCCAGCAGCTCATAAGTTATATTTCCGTACATCCGGAATTCGCCTCGTCCCTGCAGCCTGTCCGGGTGTACAGACAGGCTCCGCCTGTTGTGGTCGACATGGCCCGAGCAGCAGAGGTATTCCAGGTAGGACCCATGGCTGCAGTGGCCGGGGCCATAGCCCAGGACATAGCTGATCACTTCCAGCCGGCTTCCCAGGAGATCATCGTTGAAAACGGCGGAGATATTTATCTGCATTCAAGCCGGACCAGGACCATCGGACTTCTGCCTCATCCCACGGAAAAAATGACCCTGGGCCTGCTGATCAATGCCCGGGAATTTCCGTGTGCAGTTTGCTCTTCATCCGCTACCATCGGCCATTCCCTGAGTCTTGGGCGGGGCGACCTGGTGGTGGCCAAAGGCAGGACAGGAGCCATGGCTGACGCTGCCGCCACTTGCATGGGCAATCTTGTGGCCGACAGAAAAAGTCTGTCCACCCTGAAAAAAAAGGCCCGGAATTACCTGGAACTGGGAATTAACGGATTTCTGATCCAGATGGGCCAGGACATTATGGTCATGGGAGATATGGAGCTTGTAAACCTGTAGTTCAGGCGGGCATCACCCGGCTCGCGGTTTCCTTGATCTGTCTGCCCAGAGGGGTGTTGCTGGAGATTTCCCGCTCCACATTGGCAATGCCCTTGAGCACAGTGGTGTGCTTGCGGTTAAAGCGATAGCCGATTTGTTTAAGAGAATGATCAGTATACTTCCTTGCCAGATAAAAAGCCAGGTTCCTGGCCAGAACATGCTGTTTTTTCCTGCTTTTGGAACAAATTTTTTCCCGGGGGAGATCAAAAACCCGACAGACCGAACTGATAATCTGCTCCAGATCCAGATTCTGCTCCTGCAGATCATAATTTTTAAGCACTTCCATGGCCATTTCCAGGGTAATCCTTTGTTTGAGCGTCCTGGCCTTGAACACCAGGTTGCTTAGGCAACTCTCAAGCTGACGCACATCGGTCTGAATCCGTTCAGCCAGCATGTGGGCCACCTCCTCAGGAATGCTTACCTGTAAAGACCTGGCCTTTTGACGTAAAATTTCCTGTCTGGTTTTAAAGTCAGGTTTGTCAATCACGGCCATGAACCCCTGACAAAGCCTGGAGATCAGGTTGGAATCCAGGTCATTCAGTTCCTTGGGCAGAAAAGAGCTGCTCAACACCACTTTTTTGCCCTGGCACTGCAGTGAATTGATGGTGGACAGAAATTCGCCCTGCATTTTTTCTTTACCCTGGAAAAAATGGATATCCTCCAGAAGAAGCACATCAATCTGATCCCTGAACCTGGCCTTGAACCGGTCCACCTGCTTGGCCTTGAAAGCCTGAATCAGATGGCTGGTAAACTCTTCAGCTGTCAGGTAGGCCAGACGCAGCTCTTTCCTGTTGGCCGCATCCGCCAGAGTGTTGCCCATGGCCTGGACCAGATGAGTCTTGCCCAGACCGGTGGATGAACACAAAAAGAGCTGATCCGTGGCAACGCTTTTTTTGCAGAAGTTTTTTGAGGCCACAAAGGCCAGTTCATTGCAGGGACCTACCACAAATTCGCTGAAATTATACCTGAACCTGGAAACTATATGAATATTGCTTTGCACTGGAAGATGAATCAGGCTCTCCTTGGGCCTGCTCCGGGCATTACAGCCCATGGGTCCGCCTGTTTCGCCTTCCTTGAGAACATCTATCTCCAGCGCGGTGGTGAGGCCCAGGACATCCTGACCTGCCTGGATTATAAAAGACTGAAGACGCTCGCGCACCCAGGAAGCCACAAACTCGTTGGGGGCCACAAGCTTGAGTATCTGCCTCTGGGGATCAAAACAGCCCTGCAACGGTTTGATCCAAAGCTGGAAAATCCCAGGTTTCAAGGATTTTTCAAGAATTATCTGGATTCTTTCCCATGCGTCTTTCATAGGGCCATGATTTAGTCCAATAACTCTCAGGCAGGCAAGGGGAAAAATCAGGTCTTTTGCAACCCAGACAGACCAATGTCACTCTGCATTATAACATTCTAATTTGCTTTATTTTTTTTTGATAAGAGCACACTAATCGGCTGGTGATTTTAACAAGCTGAGCCCTGAGCTAAATCCAGGATGCTGCGTAATTTACGAGCAGGTCATCAGCTTGTGCATCTTTTTTTTCACAGGTAAACTTTCATTTTTCTCTAAAAAACTCTTTTTTTCTCAATTTTTGTTTTTGGATTCAGATCATGTTCAGAAATCATAATTCCTGCATGAATCAGCTTATATTAATTTGAGTTGCTTTTATTTTCCGGCCTTCTCTTGACAATTTCAGCAACAGGACAAAAGTTAAATCTCTGTCGTCTCCTTTTGTTCTGGCCAGCAAAGTTCGACAAAAACTCAATCCGGAGAATTCAAGGTGGACACGTATTCCAGAAAAAACATCCATCACACCTGGCACGCAATGCCTGTGGAGGAAGCCTTCCAAAAACTGCAGACCTCGGAAAAGGGCCTGAGTCAACAGGAGGCAAGGAAAAGACTGGCAGGGTTTGGACCCAACAAGCTTCCTGAGTACAAACAGAAAGGCCCGGTCCAGCGTTTTTTGCAGCAGTTTCACAATATTCTTATCTATGTCCTGCTGGTGGCGTCAGCAGTCACAGCCCTGCTCCAGCAATGGGTGGATTCGGCAGTCATTTTTGCAGTTTGCCTGGTCAACGCATTTATCGGGTTTATACAGGAAGGCAAAGCGGAAAAGTCCCTGGACAGTCTGCGTGGAATGCTTGCCCCTAAGGCGGTAACCCTGCGAAACGGCCAAAAAACAACGGTGCCGGCTGATGAGCTGGTTCCTGGCGACGTTGTTCTGCTCAAGGCCGGAGACAAGGTTCCGGCAGATCTCAGGCTCTTTCAGGCCAGAGATATGCAAATCGACGAGGCTGCGCTGACCGGGGAGTCAATCCCGGTTAACAAAAACATCTTTGAAACGGATCCCGAGGCCAGCCTGGGGGATCGCTCCTGCATGGCATTTTCAGGAACACTCGTGGCCTATGGACAGGGTTCAGGCATAGTGGCCTCCACTGGTGAGTACACCCAGATTGGACGTATCAGTGCACTCTTGTCCCAGGTGCAGACTCTGACCACCCCTCTTCTGAAAAAAATTACCAGATTCGGCCATTTTCTGACTGCAGCTATCCTGGTGCTGGCTCTGGCCACTTTTGCATTCGGCATCCTGGTCAGACAGTTTGCCCCCGGAGAAATGTTCATGGCTGCGGTGGGTCTGGCGGTATCTGCCATTCCTGCGGGGCTGCCTGCTATAATGACCATCACTCTGGCCATAGGCGTTCAGAGAATGGCCAGGCGCAACGCCATCATCCGTAAACTCCCCGCCCTGGAGAACCTGGGTTCGGTAACCACTATCTGTTCGGACAAAACAGGGACCCTGACCAAGAATGAAATGACTGTGCAAAGCGTAAAGACCGCTGAACACTTTTTTAATATTACAGGAGCAGGCTACTCCCCTGACGGTTCCTTCAGGCTGGAAGGAAAGGAGATCCAACCGGAAGAGCACTCAGTGCTGATGGAGACGTTACGGAATGCCCTGCTCTGCAATGATGCACAAGTTTATGAAAAAGACGGTATTTATCGCCTGGAGGGGGCCACAACCGAAGGGGCCCTGGTTACAGCAGCCATGAAGGCGGACCTGGATCAGGCCAGGGAGAACGACACGCATCCCAGGCTGGACAGCATTCCCTTCAGTTCAGACAGGAAATTCATGGCTACCCTGCACGGCTCACCAGAAAGCGTTCCCTGCATAATCATAAAAGGTGCACCCGAAAGCATCCTGGAGAGGTGCTCGGCCCAGGCTTCAGTGGAAAACCATCAGCCTCTGGACCAGGATTTCTGGCATGAGCAGGGAAGAGCCATTGCCTCCAGGGGCCAGAGGCTTCTGGCAGTGGCCCGAAAAACAGTTGCTCAAGGGAAAAAAAGACTTGCAGAGGAAGATGTGCAGGATGGGTTTACTTTCCTCGGTCTCTTCGGGATCATAGATCCTCCCCGGGAGGAGGCGGTCAAGGCCACGGCCAGGCTTATCGGCAGGTGCGTATCCGTGCGTGACTGCCAATCCGCAGGGATCAACGTTAAGATGATCACCGGGGACCATGCACTGACAGCGGTCTCCATCGCGAATGAATTGGGCATTGGAGACGGAGAGACTTATCTTACGGGAAAGGATCTGGAAAAGCTGAGTAATCAAGAACTGAAAGAAAAAGCGCCCCTGGTTGACGTCTATGCCCGTACCAGCCCGGAGCACAAGCTAAGGCTGGTCCAGGCCCTGCAGGACAGCAATCAAATCGTGGCCATGACCGGAGACGGGGTTAATGACGCCCCTGCCCTTAAGAGGGCCGACGTGGGCGTGGCCATGGGCCGGGGAGGTACGGAAGCTGCCAAGGAAGCCTCGGACATGGTCCTGGCTGACGACAACTTCGCCTCCATTGCCAATGCAGTGGAAGAAGGACGCACAGTCTACGACAACCTGAAAAAGGCCATTTTGTTCATCCTGCCCACCAATGGGGGCCAGGCCCTGGTGGTAATTGCCTCAATACTTCTGGGCATAGGGATTATGGATGCCTCAGGGGAGTATTCCCTGCCCATCACTCCTCCCCAGATCCTGTGGATCAACATGATCATCGCGGTCACCCTGGCCCTGGCCCTGGCCTTTGAACCTTCAGAGGGAAACGTCATGAGCAGGCCGCCAAGACCGCCGGAAGAACCCCTGGTTTCGGGGTTTCTTGTATGGCGGGTTGCCTCGGTGTCGCTGCTCCTGGTTATTGGTACCCTGGGCCACTATGAATACATGCTCTCCAGCGGAGCCTCAAAGGAACTGGCCTCCTCCACGGCCATAAACACCCTGGTGGTGGGCCAGGTTTTTTACCTGTTCAACAGCCGCTTCATCCATGAACCGGCCTGGAACCTGAAAGGAATCCTGGGCAGCAGGGAGGTTCTGATTTCCATAGCCGTACTGGCCGTACTCCAGCTTGGATTTACCTATCTTCCCTTTATGCAGTATATCTTCAATACCGAACCCGTCTGTCTGGAGTCCTGGCTTAGGATAGCTGTATTCGGGATCATAGTCTTTCTGGCGGTGGAGCTGGAAAAGGCCTTTTTCCGCAGGAGACTGGCCTAGTACACTCAGGACATGGCTATGAGCATGACTCCCGCCAGCATGACCAGGGTGGCCGACACCCTGGTCCTTAAATCCTTTTCCAGAAAATACAGCCCGCCGATGAGTACCCCCAGGACGATGCTGGTCCTTTTTATGGCTATGACGTAAGGGACCAGGCCTATGCTTATGGCCGCCATCTGGCAGACGAATCCAATCCCCGTGACCAGACCTATGAGCAGAAGAACAGGCATGCTGCTCTGCATTCTTCCCCTGATCCGGGCCCGCATGCTGTAAAGAACCACTGTCAGGCCCACTGAAATAAAGCTCTGGATGCATACGGCCCAGAAAAAAGGATTGGTGGCCATTACACCTATTTTGTCCATGTTGGCGGCCACGCTCCAGATAAGAGCCACAGCCAGCATCAGCCTGGCCCCTGGATCACGGACCAGGGCCTTTAATGGACCAAGAATGCTTGAGCGCTCCGTGATGCCCAGCAGATAAGACCCTCCGACTATGAATAAGACTCCCACGTAACCCAGGGGAGTGGGGATATCTCCCACCAGAACAGGAGATGTAATGAGCAGAAAGGCAGGGGTAAAGCTCAAAAGAGGCAGGGTTATGGACAGGTCCGATGTGCTAATGGCCCGGATATAGAGAACCGTGGCCAGGATATTCAAACCTCCCCCCACCAGAAGGGCAGTCCAGAACTCTTTGGGCAGTTCATCCGGAAGGGGAGCAAAAAAAATCAAAGGGAGAATAAAGGGCAGACTGAACACCTTCCAGACCCAGGCGATGGTGAAGACATCCAGGCTCTGCAGGCCTTTCTTGCACAATCCGTCCTTGGCCGCTTCGCACACCGCGGTGATTAAGGCCAGTACTATCCACATGCCCGGTTCCTAGCCATTGCGGTAGGTCCTGGGATTTTGGCCCAGAAGACAAAATACCTCATAGGAAATTGTGCCCAACCACCCGGCCATTTCCCGGGCGCTGACCATGCCCGGACCCAGTCCCCCCAGGACCCAGACCTGCTCCCCGGGCACAAGTCCGGATAAGTGCGTTGCATCCACAACGCTGAGCTGCATGCACACCCGGCCCAGAACAGGCAATCTGCTGCCCTGATAAAACATCCACCCTATGTTGGAAAGCCTGCGGGAATAATAATCCGCATATCCGCAGCCTATGACGGCTATGCGCATATCTTTGGGCGCGGTGAAGCAAAGTCCGTAGCTGACCCCCTGCCCCTTTTTCAGCTCATGTACCGCCAGCACGGGGGCGCTGACCTGCATGGCCTGACCTAGACACTTCCCCCTGTTTTCCAGATGGGTCCCGGCAAAGGGATTATCCCCGTAAAGAGAAATGCCCGGGCGCACAATGTCCAGATGGGTTTCTGGATAGGCAAGCAGGGCTGCGGAATTGGCCAGGGACATTTGAAAGATGCAGCCTCTTTCCCGGAAGAAACGGCTGCAGTCCATAAATACCTGCAGCTGCCTGCGCACCTGGGCTTCACCTCCGGAAACGTCCGCCATACAAAGATGACTGGCCAGCATGTCCAGCTCTAGTCCCGGAGACCTGGCCCATAGATCCATAAGGCCGGGAAGGTCCTGGGGCCTGAAGCCCAGCCTGTTCATGCCTGTTTCCAGCTTCAGGGCCACAGGCAGAGGCTCCCCGCTCTCTGCGGCCACCGTTCTTAACTGCCTGAACTGTTCCTGGCTGTGGATACAGGGAATAATTTTAAAGGGGCTCAGGGACTTATAGTCCTCAGGCTCCACAGGGCCAAGGAGGGAATATATCCTGACCCGGGGCAGGACTTTTCGCAGACAGAGGGCTTCCTGCACACTGCCTGCCCCGAAGTGCTCAACTCCGGCCGCGGCCAGGCAAAGAGCCGTCTCTTCCAGGCCGTGCCCGTATGCATCAGCCTTGACCACGGCCATTATCCGTGCAGTCGTCTTCTGCTGCAGATTCAGGCAGTTGTCCTTGATGCGCTGTAAATCCACCTCAACTTTAAGCATTTCTCGTTCCTGAACTGTATCCGTCCCAGCCGGCAACCTGGAAGTATTTTAATACTGATTCGCGCGGTCCTATCCTCCAATGGAAGACATGATGCGCCGGCACAGGCTTTTCTCATGCTTTTCCCCGGACAGAAGCTCATGGCCCATGGGCTTTCTCCTGCCGGCCCGCTCCAGAACAAGACGAAGTCTGTCCGGCCCGACTCTGGGGGAGCGGATCATGGGCAAGAGGTTATATTCCCTGTCCGAAAAAAGACAAGTGCGCAGCCGGCCTTCTGCTGTGATGCGCAAACGGTTGCAGGTGGCGCAGAAATGCTCGCTCAGGGGGGAAATAACCCCTATCCGGCCAAGCCCGTGGCCGGGCCTGAACATGCGGGCCGGTCCGTGATTGGGGTTTAGGTGTCCGGCAGGGAAAAGCTCCATGATCCCACCTGCCTTCTGCAGAAGTTCCGATGAAGACCAGTAATAATCTTTTTCCCAGAGAGTTTTCTCGCCAATGGGCATGAACTCGATAAAGCGCACGTCCAGGGGCTTTTCCACAGCCATGCTCAGAAAATCCCCAAGTTCGTCGTCATTTACCCCTTTAAGGGCCACTGCATTTATCTTTACCCGGATACCCTCTTCCAGGCAGCGGTCTATGCTGGCCAGAACATTCTGCAGCCGGTCCTGCCCGGTTATGCGCCGGTACTTGTCCCGATCCAGGCTGTCCAGAGAAATATTCAGGGCCTTGATGCCGATATCCTTAAGCACCCTGATCTTGCCGGCTATGAGGGTGGCATTGGTGGTAAGCCTGATGTCCAGTTCAGGCAGTTCGCTTTTGAGCCGGTGCAGAAAATATAAAATATCCCGGCGGGCAAAGGGGTCCCCCCCTGTGAGCCGGACCTTCTGAATATCCAGGCCGGATGCTGCACGCAAAAGATAGAGCATGTCCTCATAGGTCAATACATCTTTATGAGGAATGAACCTGGCGTCCCTGCCCGGACGGCAGTAAAAGCAGTTCAGGTTGCAGCGGTCAGTGATGCTTAGGCGCAGATAGCTCACACCCCGGCCATAGTTGTCCTGGATCATGGAACCTTCTCCCAGTTTGGATGAAAATTCTATTCAGCCATACACCTCAAAACGATCCGAGAATAACGAACAATCCCTGCCCAGAAAAGCTGATAGATCCATCAAGATAAGATACGTCAGGGAAAAGCGCCTGGAAATAAGGTCTGATAAAGCATAAAGAACACCTGTATATCATTGAGGCCTGAAGCTTATACCAAGAACAGGGTCTAGGCAACCTTGCTCATTAACCATGACCTTGCAACTGAACACATTGTCATGTATGAGGATTTCGGATTGCAGGGCTTGCAGCCATAAGCTGATGCTGCTCATGGCCTTATTTCCAGCCAGGGGCCTGACCCATTGAAACCGGCATAACTGTATCTGCTTTGCCTTCCTGGTATTAACTGCTGGAATAGGCCCCTACAAAAAACAGGATTGCGGCCTATACGCGGAATTATATTGCACAGGCTGAAAAAGCAAACAGACCTTGAAGGAGTCCGCCTTCTTGTCCAGAAATATCCTGCATACCGGAGTCAAAGAGTGTTTTGATCAGGCAGGAAAAAGAATATCCTGCACGCAAAGCCCCCAGGACGGGTTTTTCAGGTCCGGAAAAGAGTGGCCGCAGCCGAGATTTGCTCTATTGGACCAATTTTCTGTCCAGGACAGGTTGACCAATCTTGTGTGGAGCAGAAAGGTCAACTTTTTCGATTTTCCCCTGACCTGGAGCGAGGCCCTTGAAGCAGTCAAGGGCCTGAACAGGGAAAAATTCGGCGGCTGCTGCGACTGGCGGCTGCCCAACAGGCGGGAACTGCGCTCGGTTGTTTCCCACGCGGATAAAAAACCTGCTCTTCCTGCCGGACACCCCTTTGAAGAAGTTTTTCTGGGATGGTACTGGACATCGACCACTGCTGAAATTTTCCCGGCCAATGCCTGGTATGTGCACCTGGAAGGAGGCCGCATGTTCTACGGCAACAAGGCCCAGAGATACCTGGCCTGGCCTCTCAGGGGCTTTTCCAGCCATGTCCCTGCTACCGGGCAGACTTCTTGTTTTGACGCCCTTGGTCGACAGATTCCCTGTAAAGACACCGGACAGGACGGAGAAAACAGATTTGGCCAGGCCTGGCCCCAACCCAGATTCATAAAAAATGATTGCTTGGTCCACGACCTGCTGACAGGCCTGGTATGGCAAAACCCTGCAAAGTTCAATAAAGGCCCTGTAAACTGGAGCCTGGCCCTGGAAACGGCATATTCATCCAACAACAGCAGGATCTGGCGTCTGCCCAGCATCAATGAGCTGGAATCCCTGGTGGACGCATCTGCCCACTCTCCTGCACTGCCTGAACAGCATCCCTTCACCGGTCTTGCCGACGGATATTGGTCTTCCACCACCAGTGCTTTTGAAACGGACTGGGCCTACGTGCTCTATCTGAACAAGGGCGCTGTGGGAGTAGGATTCAAGTCCAAGACGGAATTTTATGTCTGGCCGGTGAGCGACCCGGAGTCTGACATCCCCTGGAAGCAAGGCCCGGGCAGTTCCACGCAGACCCGGTCCTGATTTACATCCCCTTATTCTTGCTTTATAAGTGTTTCATGCGTTATTTTCCTGTATTTCTGAATCTGAGGTCCAAAACCTGCCTGGTGGTGGGGGCCGGGCCCGTGGGCAAAAGAAAGATCTCCACCCTAATTAAATGCTCTGCCGGTAAAATCGTGGTCATCGATCCCCGCGCCACCCTGGAGAGTAACATTAAGCCGGACAACCTGGTTTTCAAGGCCAGACCATTCAGACCCGAGGATGTTCAGGGCTGCCACCTGGTCTTTGCCTGTACAGGCGACCCTGACATCAACCTTCAGGTAATCATGGCCTGCAGGGAGGAAAACATCTGGTGCAACGCAGCCCGGAATCCTGACCAGGGAGACTTTATTCTGCCGGCAGTTCTCAACAGGGATGATCTGGTTCTTGCGGTATCCACCTGCGGAACAAGTCCAGCGCTCAGCGCCAGAATAAAAAAGGAGCTCATACAGGCCTATGGCCCTGAATACAGCCACTTGACCAAGCTTATGTCCGAGATTAGAAAATTAGTTTTACCCTTGGGGCTCCCACAGAAGGCTAACCAGAAGATCTTTGAGGGCATACTTGATTCACGAGCTGCCCAGCTTATTGACCAGGGAGACCGGGAAGGACTGCAAGATCTGCTGCAGCGCCTTCTGCCCTCCAAGACCCACAACCATATCCGGGAAATAATCAATGATCTCTTTTAGGATACTGGATTTAATCATTGCCCTTTTGTATCTTTCCGGGGCAGTCAGTTTTCTGGCTGGACTTATCTATTCCAGGAAAAGGGTTCAGGATGTTTCAGTTTGCCTGACCCTTACCGGATTTGTTCTGCATACAGCTGATCTGGGTCTCAAATACGCCCTGGGCCTGGGAGAGGTCCTGACCCAGAGCCAGTTTTACATAAGCCTGCTTGCCTGGACCTTTTTATTGATTTTTCTTCTGCTCTGGTGGCGGCTTAAACTCAAGTTCCTGTCCCTTATAGCCGCACCCCTGGCCCTGCTGATTTTTACCTGGTCTCTGGCCATCTCACCGGCCACCCTGCCCATTCCCGGCCTCTTGCAGGGCTTGTGGTTCGGGCTGCACATAGGCTCGCTCTTTATCAGCATAGCCCTGCTGGCCATGGCCTTCGGGGCGGGACTGGCCTACCTGCACCTGGACCGGAAAATCAAGTCCAAGTCAAGAATGGGCAATGTCACCCGGGATCTGCCTTCACTGTCCACCTTTGACCGGGTGAACCACTGGGCTGTACTTGTGGGCTTCCCCCTGTTCACAATAGGAACCCTGGCAGGATTCATCTGGGCCGCTTTTACCTGGAAGACCATTTTTTCTTGGGATCCCAAGGAGATATTTACTGTGGCCATCTGGTTCATTTTTGCCTGGCTTTTTCATAAACGGGCCACCGGGGGCTGGAAAGGCAAAAAACCAGCCAAACTGGCCATTTTGATCTTTGTTTTATCCCTGGCCTCTTTTGTGGGAATCAACTTTTTCACTGAAACGCATCACAGCCTTAGCCCTGATGGAACACAAGATATACCTTTTCGGCCTCAATCATAAGACAGCTGAAGTGGAGATCCGGGAAAAGTTCGCCCTGACCGGATTCAATCCGATTTCCCAGAAGCTGGTGGAAAAAGAGGGGCCTGTCCTGGAAGCCTTGGTGCTGTCCACCTGCAACCGGGTGGAAATACTCTGCGTAGGCCTGTCTGAACAGCATCTGGTCCGGGAAAAGGTAATGGATACCTGGGCCGGGTTCTGCCAGGCAGATCCGGACCTGCTCTCTTCCCACATCTACACTTCTACTGACAGAGATGCAGTGCGCCATCTCTTTTCAGTAGCTGCCAGTCTGGATTCCATGGTCCTGGGGGAGCCCCAGATCCTTGGTCAGCTCAAGGACGCCTACCGCAAGGCAGTGGAGGAACACAGCACCGGGGTGATCATCAACCGGATGCTGCACAAATCGTTTTCCTCGGCCAAGAGGACCCGGACGGAGACAGCTGTTTCATCCAGCGCTGTTTCCATCAGTTATGCTGCTGTGGAACTGGCCAAAAAAATCTTCGGAGAGCTTAGCCTGCACAGGGCCATGCTCATCGGTGCCGGAGAAATGGCTGAACTGGCTGCACTGCACCTTCTGAACAATGGACTTAAAGAAATCCTGGTGGCCAACAGAACCCTGGAAAGGGCAAGAGAGCTGGCCCACAGATTCAAAGGCCAGCCTCTGTGTCTGGAAGATCTTTTCAAGTATCTGCCCCAGGCGGATATCGTGATCAGCTCCACCGGATCCTCCTCAGCCATTATCAGGGCCAGGGACCTCAGTGAAGTGCTTAAAAAACGCAAGCACAGGCCAATGTTTTTCATTGATATTGCTGTTCCCAGGGATATTGATCCGGATGTGAACCAGCTGGATAATGTATACCTTTATGATATTGACGATCTGCAGGAAGTGGTTGAGGAAAACCTGGCCGGTCGCAAGGAAGAGGCCCGGAAAGCAGAAAAAATAGTGGACCAGGAGGTGGACAAATTTGAAAAATGGCTCAGTTCGCTGGACCTCAGCCCCACCATAGTAGATCTGTTAAACAAGGGAGAAGCCATAGCCCGCAAAGAGGTTAAAAAATCCCTGCGTAACCTGCCTCAGGAAGTGGACCCCAAAACCATACAGATACTGGAACATCTTGCTGTATCCCTAGTGGGAAAGCTGTATCACGAACCCATTGTCTTTCTCAAAAGAAGGGCCCAGGAGGAGGGCTCCGCAGAAAAGTTCATTGACCTGGCCCGCAAGATATTCAATCTTGACGAGGAACAGATTCCGGAAAACGCCCATACGGAGAAAAAAAGGAAGTAATATGCGCTCCTACCTGGTACAGGAACTAAGGGCAAAAGACATGAAAACCATTACCTCCCACCTCAGGGAGCATTACAAGACTCCTCTGGAAGGCTTGTTCTGGCTGCCTCTGCCCCGGAACCTGTGGGCCGAGACCCAGAAAGAACATGCTCAGGAGTGCGGACCCTATTACATGGCCCTGGAGCTGGGCCAGGACTGGTTGAAACTCGAACTCCTGGTGCGCAGCCAGCAAAAACTCAGATGCCGCTGCATCGTGTACGCGGATTCCAGACAGCGCGAGGCAATGATCGATTCAGTGGATGAGCTCATCAGAAACAGGGACATAGCCGTTTAGCCCCCTGTTGCCTTGAATCTCAAACCGCGTCCCTGTAATATGTACTGCACGGCTGCAGAAAAACAATAATCTTTTAAGCTTATTTGAGAATTTGCTTGACCAGGGCTGGAGCACATACTAATTGCCTTTTCATGATTAAGGTATAATAAATGATAACCCAACTGGTCGATTATACCCGATAGTTTTAATTTAGAACTAAAAATATTAACCGTCTGAACAGCATTTCTCCGGGCAGCCAGCTGAAAATATAACACATTTTATTCTAGGTTGTTACGAGTCCACCAATGCAGAAAAATACCCATTGCAAACAAAGAAAAAAACCTCCTCAGCCGGGATAACTTTTTATTACCCCGGTTTCCTATGTTTCTTTGAATAAAATTTATGTGAGGTATTAAAAATGCAAGAGTGGATTAAACAACTGCAACAGATGGTCAACACCAGGGAAAAACTGGCGGAATATATCAATATAACTCCGGAAGAAGACCTGGCCATAGGTTCCATGCACACCAGGTGGGGAACTACTCCCTATTTCGCTTCGCTCATGGACCGTGATGACCCGGCATGCCCCATTAGAAGGCAGGTAATTCCATCGCTTCTTGAAAATCAGAACCAGTACGGACGCAAGGATTACCTGATCTACAAGGAAAACAGGGCGGTGGGCGAAAAGAGGCCCGACTGTATTGCAAGGCAGTACCAGGACCGCATCGCCTTTACTGTTACTGATGTCTGCGCCAATTATTGCAGGCATTGTTTTCGCAAGGAACTGGTTGTGGACCAGGGCCTGAGCCTGCGTTTCGATGTAGACGAGGGCCTCGGCTGGATCAGGGAACATCCCGAGGTCCGCGACGTTCTGGTCACTGGAGGGGACCCCTTCATTCTTTCCGATGACAAGCTGGACCGGATCATTACCGAACTCAGGCGAATTCCACACGTACAGATGATCCGCTTCGGCACCCGCACTCCAATAGTCCTGCCCCAGAGAATCAATAAGGAATTGAGGGAAATCCTGGGAAGTTTCCATCGGGTCCCCATCTGGATCAACACCCAGTGCAACAACTCCAGGGAAATCACCGAAGAAACAGCCAGAGCTGTTTTTGACCTTCTGCGCTGCGGGGTCAATGTGGGCAACCAGGCGGTTCTGCTCAAGGGAATTAATGATGATGTAAAATCCTTCAGGGAACTGCACCAGAAGCTTCTGGCGGTGCGCATCAGACCATACTATCTGTTCTATTGTGAACCAGCGCCGGGTATAGACCATTTCCGCACACCTGTGGAAAAGGGTGCTGAACTGATCCGGGATGCCCTGCGCGGGCATACCACCGGTCTTTGCCAGCCCATGTACGTCATTGCCACCAATATCGGCAAGGTGCCCCTGATGCCTGACTATTACATCCGGGAAAAGACGGACAGGGAGTATATTCTGCGGAATTATCTCAACCAGAATACTTCCTTGCCGGTTATTCCGGAATAAACCTTTGTGCCGGCCCTGGCCGGCACTGAAAGTCGTCCAGCCCCCATGTATGGCTTAATGATTATAAACCACCCCCCTTTGAAGACTACTGACACATCTCCATTATTATCTCCGGTGAAGCCCGGATTCAGCTTTTATTTTCCCTGGAAAGCATACATATTAGCTGGGCTGTTCCATTTATCCAGGAATTTCAGCAGAACCGGAACCGGTCTTTTTGCTGACCAACATTTTTTGCAAGGAGAGCAAAATGCCTTTGGAAGAGATTGAGAAAAAAATCCGGCCCACTGACTCCACTGAAATAATCTTCACCGACCTCAACGGACGCATAAGGCGTCTGCCCATCAACCCCAAAAACATCAAGCAGGTCTCCAAGGAAGGCATAGGCTTTGACGGCAGCTCTGTGGCCGGAATTGCAACCGTGGACAACAGTGACCGGCTGCTCATGCCGCTCCTGGAAAGCCTGAAGATCCTGCCCTTCAGAGACAAGAAGACTTCGCTCTTCGTAGGGACCATTCATAATGAACAAGGAGAAAGGGCCAGCACCGATCCCAGATACGTACTGGAAAAGGTCGTCTGGGAGGCAGAGGAAATGGGCCTGAGGTTCCTGGCCAGCCCTGAATACGAATTCTTTCTTTTCAACCGTGATGAATACACCAAGGAACTTAACACGGACAAGGCCGGATACTGCGACGCCGATCCCAGGGACCAGGGAGAATATGTGCGCAACCGGATCATTGACGTCCTGAGCAGCTGCGGCATCCCTTTTGAAAAAGCCCACCACGAGGTAAGCCCCTCTCAGCACGAGATCAACTTTGAATGCTCAGATCCCCTGAATGCAGCGGACAGGACCCTGCTTTTCAACTACGTGACCCACATGATCGCCTCGGAACAGGGACTGCATGCCAGCTTCATGCCCAAGCCCTTCAACAACCAGAATCGCAATGCCCTGCATATTCACCTGTCCATGCAGAATAAACAAGGACAAAACATCTTCTATGAACAGGGCGCTGAACATGACCTGAGTTCCATGGCCAGAAAGTTCATCGCCGGAGTGCTCAAATACGCCCGACAGACCTCCATCATCATGGCCTCCACCTTCAACTCTTACAAGGCTTATGTTATAGAAAGGGAAGCCCCTGTGGTGGTGGGGTGGGGACCGCGCAACAGGACATCCATGGTCCGTATCCCTTATGCCACAAATCCACAGTCTACCAGATTGGAGCTTAGAAACCCTGATCCGGCAGGAAATATCTATCTGCAGATGGCCGCCTTTATTAAAATGGGCCTGCAAGGCATAAAGGAAGGATTGGAGTGCAACAGTCCGGACAGGGGAAAGGCCTATTTCCAGTCTGTCCAGAAAAAAGTCTGGGACAGCAGGTTCCTGCCCAAAACCATGTTCGAGGCTCTGGTGGAAGCAGAGAACAGTCTGTTTCTGCGAGATCTCCTGGAAGAGCAGCAATACCAAAACCTCATGAGCCTCAAAACAGCCGAGTGGGAAGAACACCGCACCAGCGTCACCCCCATGGAATTTGAAAAATACCTGCCCTACTGATCTTCAGGGATGATATCTGGTTAAAAACCTCAGGTACCTCGACGTGTGCTGTGGGGAATCAACCACACTGCCTATTTCGCATTTCCCTCCTCCGGGTCCCAGGTTTTCTACTGCAGATGATGATATCCTTCCAGGGCATGGTCAGGATTGATCCGGGTACATTTCCAGGATCCAGGACCAAGCTGGTACCTGCGCACTTCCCATTCCTCATGATCCAGGCAGTCCACATGCCCCTTGCCATGATTGTCCAGGGCCGCAACTATCTCGTCCAGTAAAGGCTCTAGATCTACAAAAGGCCCTTCGTAATCCACCTGCAGGCTTCCGTTCCTGAGTTCAAAGGGAAAAAGGTCTTTTTGCTGCAGCTCATTCAGTTTAGCAGGAACAAACCCTGTAACCTCTCCAAATATGCGCATGGGAAACTTCACCTGTACCTCCTGTAAACAATCCAGCTTTTTTGTTCATAAATTCTTTGTGCAGCATGTCAACAAATCGAATGAAATCCCTCAATGTCTTTGCGCAACAATGTCCTCAACCTGTACACTTTCCTGCTGCATTCCTTGCATCCGGCCCTTGAATTTTGATCCGGCACCTGCTTTCGAATCTGTCTGCAGGGATTTTACTGTCCTTTTTCTTGTGTACATGCAGAAAAGCCCATGCATATCTTACTGGTATTGACACCTTTGAAATCAGACCATAACTAATGTAGCAACTGATAAGTTCAAGGAGGCGAGTAATGGCTGTATACAAGATTTATCCACTGGTTATGGGCACCAAGAGATTCGACAAGTCCATGATGACTTATCAGCACGGATACGGCACGCCGTATATTATTCCCATCTATTCCTGGTACCTGGAAGGAGGGGAGCGCAGAATACTGATAGATACCGGTGAAATGAGCCCCATCCGCTCCAAGGACCGGGAAGAGGACCTGGCCGGAGCCATTTACTCCTTTGAGGACGGCCTGGCCAGAGCAGGGCTGAAGCCCGGGGATATAGACACGGTTATTCACACTCATCTGCACAACGACCACTGCGAAAACGACTACAAGTGCGTGAACGCGGAGATTTACGTCCGGCCCGAAGAACTGGAGCAC
>PUMA01000150.1 GCA_003551155.1 Desulfonatronospira sp. | reverse complement strand
AGAAGGAGATTTTACATAAATCTTGAATATTAACAGGACCTAATGTGCAAAATAGGGAAAAGTGTCTTTATTTATTATCTTAAGTGGATTATGAACTAAAAAGGATTATAAACTAATAAACAAAAGAATAGAGCAGATGGAGGTGACAAAAGGAGAAAAAAAGGGGCTTGACCATGCGCATCAAGCAGATCATTATAGAGAGAGAAAGCGCATGCATTAATTGAAAAGGGAGAGAAGAATATGAAAAGGCTAGCCAGGTACGGATTTCTTCTGATCGTATTATTGGTCGGCTTAACGGTTTTAGCATTTGGAACTCAAACAGTCCATGCCACTGAAGAATCCGAAATAGAATTGACTTCTGCAGATACCGGCAAGGAAGCAGCCATCGAGGCCGCCAACAGGGCCATTCGCCGGGTGCCCAGCACCTTCCGGTACACCGACCCGGTGATCGAAAGCAATATCGCTGAAGCCCGCGATCTGGTCGATACAGCCATGGCAGATTACGGCGCCACGAAAGGCGATTTTACCGATCTGGGCAGGCTTGAAGCAGCCGAGAAACAGCTGGAGAAATCTCAAGCCATCAAGGCAGCCAGAGATGCTATCGACAAAATCCCTCCACCAGCCCAAATTACCGAAAAACACAGACCGATCATAGAAGAAGCGCGCCGGTTGACCGATATTGCTATTGAAAAGTACGGCGCCACCCGCCTTGATCTATGCTGGCGTTACCAGGTTTTAATAGACGCAGAAGACCGGCTTGATGACGTTGTAAAACCCGACCCTGTACCCGATCCGGATCCTGTGCCCGACCCGGATCCGCTGCCTCCGACGGGGGCCATGACTGCAACCATTGTATCCGGCCTCCTGTTGACCGGAGCGGGCCTGCTGTTTTTGGGCAAGCGTAAAAATCGTTTTTAAGAGGTAATAACTTTATTAGTGTCAGGATATAAATAGGGATTTAGAACCGGTTATAACGAGTAAAAGGAGGGTAGACTTTTTACCTCATTAATTAAGTTTAGATATTTTAATAACAAAGGGGTGTAAAACTGATGAGATTACTAAAAGAAAGAAAGACACTGCTGGTTACCGTAATCGTGTGTGTAGCGCTGCTGCTGTTAATTTCCCAGGCCGCTTTTGCCACCGACGGCGTCAGGCTGAGCGCCAGCAGCGAAAAAGGTGATGTCGGTGATGAAGTTACAGTTACCATCAGCATAGAAAATGCGCTTGATACCGAAGGAGGCCAGTTTGATCTCTCCTTCGATGCCGATGTTGTGGAGCCGGTTTCTGCCGCCAGAGGTGGTTTTGTTCCGGATATTTCCGGTAACCTTTTTGACTACAACCTTGATCTGGCCGAAGGCAAGTTAAGGGTGGTCTGGGTTACCGCTGAAGGGGCAACCAGTGATTCCGGCACTGTCGGGACCATTACCTTTGAAATCCTCGATGAAGACGATACTACTCTGACCTTCAGCAATATAGTGATGTCGCCGGAAGATGTAGATGTAGCTGCCCCCAGGTCAGGCAGTATTGAATATGACCCGGTAGATGAACTGCAGAAAGCGATCGATGCCGCCAACAAGGCTATTGCCGATCTGCCCGATCCTGAGGACATCACCCTGGCGGACAAGCCCGATGTGGAAAAGGCCCGGGATCTGGTCAAAGAAGCCAAAGATCTCGGCGCAACTGATGCTGACTTTGATGATCTCAAGAAACTTGAAGATGCAGAAAAAATGATCGCCAAGCTTGAGGCCATCAAGGCGGCCGATGATGCCATCTTAGCCCTGCCTTCAGTCGATGTCCTGACCCTTGATGACAAGCCTGCGGTCGTGGCTGCCAGGTCTTTGGTGGACAAGGCGAAAACTGAACACGGCGCTGTGGATGCCGATTTTACCTACCTGGACAGGCTGAGAGCGGCAGAAAACCGGATCAAGGAGCTGGAAGGCCTGGTTCCGACACCGCCGACCGGTGACATGAATTACCTGCTGCCCCTGGGCTTGTTGATTGTCCTGGCCGGGCTTTTCTTCTTCGTTAAGCGCAGCCGCCCGGTCTCAAGGTAAACCAGGTGTTTCGATCAAAATGATGCGGCGGTGATGAAAAGTCGCCGCCGCAACCATCACTATTGTAATGCCAGAAAAATATGCAATAAGAAAGTAAATAATATACTATCCTGAGTAATAAGGTTCGTGACGTTTATGAGCATAAAGAAGAAGGCAGGGTTGTCAAAAATCCTGCTGGTAGCGGCACTGTTTCTCCTGGTCGGCCTGGCAGCCGGAACGGCCCAGGCTTCAGAAGGTATGAAGCTTATCGCCAGTGAAGAAAAAGGTGAAAGCGGTGATAGAGTAAAGGTTACCATCAGCGTTGAAAACGCTGCCGGTATTGGCGGCGGGGAGGCCGTATTGAACTTCGATCCCGCCCTGGTTAAGCCGGTGGCGGACGAACCCGGCGAACTGGTCACAGAAGCATCGAGCGGGATGTACATGTCCAACCGGGATTACGACGAAGGCCAGATCAAGTTCATGTGGGTAACCCCTGCAGAGGATGCTGCAGATGAAGGAATAATTTGCGTTATAGAATTTGAACTTTTATCAGACGGTGAAACAGCGCTCGAATTCGAAGATCTGATCATTTTCCCAGACGAACTGGAACCGGCTGCCCCGGTTCCGGGACTGATTGCAGTGGGGGAGACGGAGGTGGGTCAAGACGAAGTTGAAGATGAAATTGACGAGGACGAGGAAACAATAGTAGATGAAGACGAGGAAGCGGCTGAAGAGGCGGTTGATGGCGGCGTCAATTATGCTCTGATAATTGCGCTGCTCATACTGGCAGCCCTGGTCGCAGCCGGTTTCTTCTTCTTTAAACGACCCAAAAAGGCCAAACATTAGTAACCCAAAAAAAATCATTGTCAACCAGGGAGAAACAAAGATTGTTTGATTGATTGCAACCGATTTTGAATAAAAGAGCATATATTTCTTTAATGAAAGTGAGGGTTTAGAAATGCCGAAATCTATAAGGAAGAGGGCAGGGGCAAAAACTTCTCTGGTTTTGCTCTCCATTTTTCTTTTCCTGTTCCTGGTTTCGTCAATTGCCTTTGCCGGCCCCGGAAAACTCGGCGACGTCAATGATGACGGCGAAGTTGACGTGCGGGACGTTGTTCTTGTCTTGAGGCACGTCCTGGAACTTGAGGAACTGGATGAAGATCAGCAAAGATGGGCCGATGTCAATTGCGACGGTGAGATTGATGTCCGCGACGTGACCCTGATCATGCAGTATGCGCTGGAAATTATTACTGAGTTCCCATGTGATCTGCCACCGGTAACTAGTGTTAAAGCAATTGACCGCAACACCATAGAAGTTGAGTTCTCAGCAGATGTTGCTGAAGACGCCGCCGAGGATACCGATTTCTACCAGGTTACCGTCGGCAATGAGTCGGTTGATGTGGATGATGTCGATTACGACGAAGATGACCGGATTGCCATGCTTGATGTGGATATGTCCGGGAAGTCGGGCGTGCTTATCGTGAACGGTGTTGAAGCTGAAGATGAAGT
>PUMA01000085.1 GCA_003551155.1 Desulfonatronospira sp. | reverse complement strand
AGCTGCCGTCAAAGTCGTCTTCCCATGGTCAATATGACCTATGGTCCCTATGTTAACATGCGGCTTCTTACGGTCAAACTTCGCCTTTCCCATCTCTCTCCCCCTATTTGATTTTTAGAATCTCATCGGCCAGGCTTGAAGGCACTTTTTCGTAATGGTCAAACTGCATGGTGTATGTTGCCCGTCCCTGAGAATTGGACCGCAGGTCAGTGGCATAACCGAACATATTGCTCAACGGAACATAGGCCTTTATTATCTGGGTGCCCATCCGAGGATCAAGACCCAGCACCTTGCCCCTTCTGCCGTTAAGATCTCCCATGACATCGCCGAGATATTCATCAGGAGTAAGCACTTCTATATACATGATGGGCTCCAGGATAACAGGGCCTGCCTTGGAACAGGCCTCCTTGAGGGCCATGGAGGCGGCGATGTAAAAGGCCTGCTCCGATGAATCCACATCATGATAGGAACCAAAGACAAGATTGACCCTGATGTCCACCAGGGGGTACCCGGCCATGACTCCGCTCTTCATGGCGTCCTGGACTCCCTTGTCCACTGCTGGGATGTATTCCTTGGGGATCACCCCACCCACTATGGAGTTGACAAATTCATAACCCTGCCCTGGTTCACTAGGCTCCACTTCCAGGGCAACATGACCATACTGACCCCGGCCACCTGTCTGCTTGACATACCTGGTATCCTGCTTGACTTTTTTTGTGATGGTCTCGCGGTATGAGACCCTGGGTTTGCCAACGTTTGCATCTACCTTGAACTCCCGGGTCAAACGGTCAACAATGATTTCAAGATGCAGCTCACCCATACCGGAAATAAGTGTCTGCCCGCTTTCTTCGTCAGTCTTTACCCTGAAGGACGGGTCTTCCTTGGAAAGTTTCTGCAGGGCGTTGCTCAAAGCATCCTGATCAGTCTTGGTCTTGGGCTCAATGGCAATTTCAATGACCGGATCAGGGAAATCTATGGTTTCCAGGAGCACCGGCCTTTCAAGAGAACACAGTGTTTCCCCGGTGGCTGAATACTTAAGACCTACAGCGGCAACAATGTCCCCGGCATATGCGATTTTGATCTCCTCCCGTTTATTGGAGTGCATCTTGAGCAAGCGCCCGATGCGTTCCTTTTTCCCGGAGGCGGCATTGAAAACGTTCATGCCCGACTCAATGCAGCCCGAATAAATCCGCAGGAAGGTCAAATGGCCTACATAGGGATCTGAAGCCAGTTTAAAGGCCAGAGCACTCAGAGGATCTTCATCATTGGGAGGACAGACAATAGTTTCCCCTGACTCGGGGTCAACACCCTGAATATGCGGAATATCCAAAGGAGACGGCAGGTAATAAACCAGAGAGTCCAGCAGGGGCTGAATCCCCTTGTTCTTGAAGGCTGAGCCGCATAACACGGGACAAATATTCAAAGATATGGTTGCCTTGCGGATGCCGTTCATGATTTCTTCAAAAGAAAGCTTTTCCCCGGACAGATACTTGTCCAGCAGAACCTCCTCCTCTTCGGCAATGGACTCAATCAGGTAATGCCGCCATTCATCAGCTTCTTTCCTGCAATCATCAGGAATATCAATAAAGTCAAATTTCTTTCCCAGAGTTTGATCATCAAAAATATATGCCTTGCTCTGAACCAGATCAATTATCCCTTTAAAATTTCCTTCCGAGCCAATGGGAATCTGCAGAGGCACAGGCTTGGCCTTAAGGCGATCCCTGATCATGTCCACCACCCGGAAATAATCAGCACCGGGCCGATCCATCTTGTTCACAAAAGCCAACCTGGGCACATGGTATTTATCAGCCTGTCGCCACACTGTCTCGCTCTGGGGCTCAACCCCGCCGACAGCGCAGAACACAGCTATGCATCCATCCAAGACCCTCAAGGATCTTTCCACCTCTACAGTAAAGTCCACATGTCCGGGCGTATCAATAATATTGATCCTGTGATCCTTCCAGAAACAGGTGGTGGAAGCAGAAGTAATCGTGATGCCCCGCTCCTGTTCCTGATCCATCCAATCCATTATTGCCTGGCCGTCATGCACCTCTCCCAGCTTATGCGAGACTCCGGTATAAAAAAGAATGCGTTCGGTAGTAGTTGTCTTTCCGGCATCTATATGGGCCATTATGCCGATATTGCGCTGCCTTTCTATAGGTACAAGCCGTGCCACTATGTTCTCTCTTTAGAGTTTAAACCAGATACAAAAAATGTGCGTGTATTGTATCCATCTGTGCCTGAGTGCATAAAAACCGGGCGCCTTCCCACCCGCTTCGTTCCTGCAAACCAAACAACTTGGCATCTGTGTCTCTGAAGCAGGTGAGGAGGCGCACCCTTTTCAAATCCATGAAAATCATGCCGGCTTTATTGGCCCAGCACAGCAAATACTGCCGGCCAACAACTACCAGCGATAATGAGCAAAAGCCTTGTTTGCTTCAGCCATACGGTGAGTGTCTTCCTTCTTTTTGATGGCCCCTCCGCGGTTGTTGAAAGCGTCAAAAAGTTCAGAGGAGAGTTTGCGGTCCATCCCTTTTTCTCCCCGGTTGCGGGAATAAAGAACCAGCCAGCGGATTGCCAGAGATTCCTGCCTGATGGGCCTGACCTCCATGGGAACCTGATATGTTGCTCCACCCACCCGCCTGGACTTGACTTCCATATGAGGTTTTACATTTTCGATAACCTGATTGAACGCCTTCAAAGGATCTTCATTGGTTCTGGAACCAAGCTCCTGGATAGCCTTGTAGAGCAGGTTCTCGGCAATGCTTTTTTTGCCGTCGATCATTAGCCGATTGATGAACTTGCTCACCAGGCGGCTGTTGTAAACAGGATCAGGCAGAACGCTTCTTTTCGGAATAGGGCCTTTGCGTGGCATACTTATATATCTCCCTTGCGCGAAAACTATTTCGGTCTCTTGGTTCCGTATTTGGACCTGCCTTTGCGCCGGTCACGGACACCTGACGTGTCCAGAGTGCCCCTGATTATAGTATATCTTACTCCCGGCAGATCCTTTACCCGGCCACCCCGAATCATGACCACTGAATGCTCCTGAAGGTTGTGACCCTCCCCCGGGATATATGAAGTCACTTCAATACCATTGGTCAAACGGACCCTGGCCACTTTACGCAGAGCAGAATTAGGCTTTTTGGGTGTGGTGGTGTACACCCGGACACACACCCCTCTCTTCTGAGGACATTCCTGCAGGGCTGCTCTTTTTTTGCGCTTTATGACCTGATCCCTGGATCTGCGTACCAATTGATTGATGGTGGGCATTGCTCCTCCAAATAATTATACTGGCTCAAACATTTAATTATTAATTTATGGATTAAATAATGTCAAGAAAAATATCCCCATGAGCATGCATATCAGGTTAAGCGAGTCTGTCGTCCAAAATAAACCTGTTCATCGAGTTCTTCAAGAAAACGTTCTGAATCTTCCGGCTGTTCAGGTACTGATATATCGCAGTTTACATAAGGCCTGTATCCGGTACCAGCAGGGACCAGTCTGCCCACAATAACGTTTTCCTTGAGTCCTCTGAGCTGATCCACCTTGCCCATGAGCGCGGCTTCAGTAAGCACCTTGGTGGTTTCCTGAAATGAAGCTGCAGAGATGAAAGATTCCGTGGTCAAGGAGGCCTGGGTTATCCCCAGGACAACAGGCTCGGCCATGGCCGGGTTCTGGCCCTTGCGGATACACTTTTCATTCTCCTGCATGAACAGGTTCTTTTCCACCTGCTGACCCACCAAAAAACCAGTATCACCAGGGTCGATGATGTTCACCTTCTTGAGCATCTGGCGGACAATGACTTCAATGTGCTTGTCGTTGATCTGCACACCCTGGAAACGGTACACGTCCTGACCCTCTTCCACCAGATAATTGGCCAGGTATTTTTCACCCTTGATCTTGAGCATATCGTGCAGATCCGGGTTACCCTCGGTTATGAGTTCTCCGGCCTCTACAAAATCGCCCTCCTGGACAGTGATGTGCTTGCCCTTGGGGATGAGATATTCCTTGGGTTCCCCCACTTCTGGTCCAATTATGATCTTGCGCTTGCCCTTGGATTCCGGCCCGAAGGAGGCAATACCGTCAATCTCTGTGACCACTGCCTGATCCTTGGGCTTTCTGACCTCAAAGAGCTCTGCCACCCGGGGAAGACCTCCGACAATATCCTTGGTCTTGGATGACTCCCGGGGTTTGCGGGCAATAATGTCCCCCGCCTCTACAACGTCACCGTCGTTGACCATTAGAATGGCCCCCACAGGCAGCTGAAACACGGCTTCAGACGATGTCTCGGGCCTCAGCTTTACCCTGCCTTTGTCGTCGCAGATGGAGATGCTGGGCCGGTAATTGGTGGACCTGTATTCGGTAATGGTCCTGGTAGCCCTGCCTGTGGTTTCATCCACCTTCTCCTGAAAGGTGCGGCCCTCGATGATGTCTGTAAATCTGAGCCTGCCCGGGATATCCGTTACAAAAGGTTCATTGAAGGGATCCCATTCAGCCAGAAGCTGACCCTTTTTCACCTGTTCATCCACCTTGACAAAGAGTTTGGCTCCTGTGGGCAGAAAGTACTTTTCCCTTTCCCTGCCCTGGTCATCCACGATTTTCAGCTGTCCGCTCTTGCCCATGACCATGTATTCGCCCTTGGAGTTTTCCACGGTGCGGATCCTGGAAAAGACCACGTGCCCTACATTACTGGCTTTTATATTGGACCTTTCAATTTCCTTGGATGCGGTTCCTCCGATGTGGAATGTGCGCATGGTCAACTGGGTACCAGGCTCGCCAATGGACTGGGCGGCTATAATACCAACGGTTTCGCCCACATTTACCAGATGTCCCCTGGCAAGATCCCGGCCGTAGCAGAGGGCGCATACACCCCTTTTGGTCTTGCAGCTCAGAACCGACCTTATGGAGACCTCGTTTATACCGGCAGCATCTATCTTTTCTGACGAATCTTCACTGATCATTTTATTGGAAGGCACTATAACCTCCCCGGACTCGGGATCCAGGATGTCATACATGGCGATACGACCCAGAATCCTCTCGCTGAGCCTTTCCTGAACCTCTCCGGACTTCATCAGATGGGAAAGCTCTATACCGTCTACAGTGCCACAGTCGTATTCGGATACGACAACATCCTGAACCACATCCACCAGACGTCTGGTCAGGTATCCGGAATTTGCCGTCTTCAGGGCAGTGTCAGCCAGGCCTTTTCTGGCCCCGTGGGTGGATGTAAAATACTGCAGTACAGTCAGCCCTTCCCTGAAACAGGAAACAATCGGGGTTTCAATGATTTCGCCGGAGGGCTTGGCCATGAGTCCGCGCATACCTGCCAACTGACGCATCTGATCCTTGTTTCCCCGGGCCCCGGAATTGGCCATCATGAAAATGGGATTGAGGCTTATGTTTCTTTCTTCTCTGCCGGTTACAGGATCACGAACCAACTCCGATGACAGCTCTTTCATCATCTCCGCTGACACATCATTGGTGGCCTTGGTCCAGACATCCACCACCTTGTTGTATTTTTCCGTCCTGGTGATAATCCCTTCGTTGTACTGGCGTTCTATCTCATTGACCATTTCCTGGGAGGACTGAATAATACTCTCTTTTTTATCCGGAACCTTGAGATCCTTGACACCGATGGTAACGCCGGCCAGAGTGGAATACTCGTATCCCAGATCCTTGATCCTGTCACAGAGAATAACCGTGGCCTTGGTTCCTGCACGACGATAGGTTTGTCCCACCAGCCTGGCGATGTTTTTCTTGGTCATTACACAGTTGACCAGAGAAAATGAAACCTCCTCGGGCAGCAACTGTCCCACGATGATCCTGCCCGGGGTGGTATCTGTCAGCTCACCGTTGATCCGGACCCTGATCCTGGCATGCAGACCCACATGTCCTGCATCAAAGGCACAAATAACTTCTCCGGGATCGGAAAAAAGCTTACCCTCACCTTTCTGGAATGAACGGTCCACAGTAAGATAGTAAAGCCCCAGAACAATATCCTGGGAGGGTACGATAACCGGCTCCCCGTTGGCCGGAGAAAGAATATTGTTGGTTGACATGATCAAGACCCGGCATTCCACATTGGCCTCTATGGACAAAGGCACGTGCACGGCCATCTGGTCCCCGTCAAAGTCTGCATTGAATGCGGAGCATACCAGGGGGTGAAGCCTGATGGCCTTGCCTTCCACCAGGATGGGCTCGAACGCCTGTATCCCCAGCCTGTGCAGGGTGGGAGCCCGGTTTAAAAGCACAGGGTACTCTTTGACCACTTCATCCAGGATGTCCCATACCACTATATCTCCTCGTTCGACCATCTTTTTGGCACTTTTGATGGTGCTGGCATAGCCCTTCTCCTCCAGTTTGGAGTAAAGAAATGGCTTGAACAGCTCGAGAGCCATCTTCTTGGGCAGACCGCACTGGTGCAGCTTGAGATTAGGACCCACCACTATAACTGATCTTCCGGAATAATCCACTCGCTTTCCCAGAAGATTCTGACGGAAGCGACCCTGCTTGCCCTTGATCATGTCGGAAAGGGACTTGAGGGGTCGTCCGTTGGTTCCGGAAATGGCTTTGCCTCTGCGGCCGTTGTCCAGCAGGGCATCTACCGCTTCCTGAAGCATGCGCTTTTCATTACGGATAATTATGTCCGGCGCACCCAGTTCCAAAAGTCTTTTCAAGCGGTTGTTGCGATTTATCACCCTCCGGTACAGATCATTGAGATCTGAAGTGGCAAAGCGCCCTCCATCCAGGGGAACCAGGGGCCTTAGCTCGGGAGGTATGACCGGCAGGGTTTCCAGTATCATCCATTCGCATTTGTTCCCGGACTCCAGAAATGCCTCAACGATCCTCAGACGTTTGGCGATCTTTTTCTTCTTGGTCTGAGACCTTGTTACCTGGGATTCCTCACGCAGCTCGTTTTTCAGTTTTTCCAAATCCAGATGCATCAGCAGCTCCCGGATCACTTCAGCGCCCATACCCACCCGCAGAGTATTTTCTCCATAGGTTTCAAGAACCTGAAGATACTGCTCTTCTGAAATAACCTGCTTCTGGGTCAGAGAGGTCTGCCCGGAATCCAGGACCATGTAAGCATCAAAATAAAGAACTTTCTCCAGGTCAGCCATGGTCATGTCCAGCAGGGTGCCGATCTTGGACGGCAGGCTTTTCAGAAACCATATATGAGCCACAGGAGCGGCCAGCTCAATATGGCCCATGCGATCCCGTCTGACCTTGGAAGCGATAACTTCAACCCCGCACTTTTCGCAGACAATCCCCCTGTGCTTCATGCGCTTGTACTTACCGCAGTTGCACTCATAATCCTTGACCGGTCCGAAGATCTTGGCGCAGAAAAGTCCGTCCCGTTCCGGCTTGAAGGTGCGGTAATTTATGGTCTCCGGCTTTTTTACCTCTCCAAAGGACCACTCTCTTATCTTTTCAGGAGAAGCTACCCTTATCTTTATGCCTTTGAGTTCCTTGCCGGAAATGCTTGCTGTACTTGAAGACCTTTGGGAGAAAAGATCATCTAAGCTCATATATATATCCTCTTAATTTATCTTAACTATTTAATTGTTTCTGTTCTTCTGGGGAACTGTGAGCCGAACCCGCAAAAGGGAGATTTCTATTTTTTTGATTTTTTTCTTTCATCCAGAAGAAGACCCACATCCAGACCCAGGGCCATGAGTTCCTTAATCAGCACATTAAAAGACTCGGGCATGGCTGACTCCAGGAAATTGTTGTTCTTAACTATCTTTTCATACATGTTCACCCGTCCGGCAACATCATCGGATTTGACGGTCAGGAATTCCTGGAGCAGATAGGCTGCACCGTAAGCCTCAATGGCCCATACCTCCATCTCGCCCAGTCTCTGGCCTCCGAACTGAGCCTTGCCCCCAAGAGGCTGCTGAGTGACAAGAGAATAAGGGCCTGTGGATCTGGCATGAATTTTCTCATCCACAAGATGGTGAAGCTTGAGCATATACATATATCCTACAGTGACCCGATTGTGAAAAGCCTCACCGGTACGTCCGTCATAAAGTACTGCCTTGCCGTCATCACTTAGTCCGGCCTTGCTGAGCCACGACCAGATTTCCTCTTCCTTGGCCCCGTCAAAAACCGGAGTTTTGGTTACTATTCCGGGTTCCAGGCCTCGTACTGCTTCAACAAAGGATTCGTCCTCCATTTCTCTGATCATGGAGCTGATTTCAGGGGAATTGAATATACCGTCTACTTCCCGCCTCAAGAAATCAATATCAACATTCTGCTCCAGCATCCTGCCCAGCTGACGGCCGAGCTCCTTGGAGGTCCATCCAAGATGGGTTTCCATTATCTGGCCGATGTTCATCCTCGAAGGCACGCCAAGGGGACTGAGCACTATATCCACAGGAGTCCCGTCAGAAAAAAAGGGCATGTCCTCCTCGGGCAGAATACAGGACACAACACCCTTATTGCCGTGCCTTCCAGCCATTTTGTCCCCGACATTCAGCTTTCTTTTCACAGCTATATAGACCTTGACCATCTTGGTCACTCCCGGAGGAAGATCATCCCCCTCCACCACCTTGTCTCTTTTCTGGGAGTACACATGCTGGATGAATCTCAGCTGCTGATCATAATCAGCCAGAATCTGATCCAGGGACTCGTTGACTTCCTTGCTGACAAAAGCTCCGGCCAGCTTTTTGACCGGAATACGCTCCAGACAGTCCCTGGTCAGAGTATTGTTGGCCTCTGCCAGGACCTGTCCCTTTTTCTTGCCCATTATAGTCTGAGCCAGCCTCTTACCTGAAACAACGCCCCAGATCTGATCCCTTGCATGTTCAGACATTCCGGCTATATGCTTTTCTTCGCTCTTGGTCAGCTTGTCCAGCTCACGGTCTTCAATGAGTCTTGTACGCTCATCTTTTTCGCTGGAACGGCGGTTGAAAACCTTAACATCTATAACCGTACCCTCAATGCCCGGGGGGACCTTGAGTGACGTGTTTTTTACGTCCCGGGCCTTGTCCCCGAAAATTGCCCTTAGCAAACGTTCTTCAGGAGTAAGCTGCGTTTCACCCTTGGGAGTGATTTTCCCTACAAGGATATCGTCCTGCTTGACTTTGGCCCCGATCATGATGATACCGCTGTCATCCAGATACTTGAGCATATCCTCGCCTACATTGGGAATGTCCCGGGTGATCTCTTCAGGGCCCAGCTTGGTGTCTCTGGCAATAACCTCAAATTCCTCAATATGTACAGAAGTGAAAACATCGTCTTTGACCATGCGTTCAGAAATCAGTATGGAATCTTCAAAATTATATCCACACCAGGGCATAAACGCCACGGACAGGTTTTTGCCCAGAGCCAGTTCTCCATCCACTATGCTTGGTCCATCGGCCAGCACCTCACCAGCCAGTATTTTCTGACCGGGCAGTACTCGCGGCCTTTGTCCATAACAGCTGTTCTGATTGGACTTATGAAACTTCTGCAGATCATAACAGACAGTATCCATCTTGGATCTTATACGTCGCTGATTGTAACTGATAATAATTTTGTGAGCATCAACATATCTGACAACACCATCTGTTTCAGCAATCACACAACTGCCTGAATCTCTTGCCACAATTCCCTCCATGCCCGTGCCCACGAGAGGTCGCTCCGGACTGAGCAAAGGCACTGCTTGCCTTTGCATATTGGATCCCATGAGGGCGCGGTTGGCGTCATCATGCTCCAGAAAAGGAATCAAGGATGACGAAATGGATACGATCTGGCTGGGAGAAACATCCATCAGTGTGACCTCGTCCCTGCTGATCAAATTCAACTCTCCGTGAATCCTGGCAGTTATCAGTTCCGAGGTGAACCTTCCCTCATCGTCTATGGGGGCATTGGCCTGGGCAATAACTTCCTCCGCTTCCCTGGAGGCATCGAGATAGGTAATCTCATTGCTCACCCGGCCGTTCTTGACTATGCGATAGGGCGTCTCGATAAAACCGTAATCGTTAACCTGGGCATGAGTGGTCAGTGAGACAATCAGGCCAATGTTCGGTCCTTCCGGAGTTTCAACAGGACAGATTCTACCGTAATGGCTGGGATGCACATCCCGGACTTCAAATCCGGCCCTCTCTCTGGTCAGTCCACCCGGTCCGAGCGCGGATAGACGACGCTTGTGGGTAACCTCGGACAGAGGATTGGTCTGATCCATGAACTGGGAAAGCTGAGATGTCCCGAAGAACTCCTTGAGAACTGCTGTTACCGGTTTGGGATTAATCAGGTCATGGGGCATGAGAGTAGCCACCTCCTGAAGACTCATGCGCTCCTTGACCGCCCTTTCCATGCGCACCAGCCCGATGCGGTACTGGTTCTCCACCAGTTCGCCCACGGGACGCACCCTTCTGTTGCCCAGATGGTCTATATCATCAGCAGGCCCATGTGAGTCCTTGAGCCTGATAAGGTGTTTGACCACTCTGAGAATGTCTTCGTTGGACAAAGTCCTGTAATCCACAGGCAGGTCCAGGCCAAGCCTGGCATTGAGCTTATAACGTCCTACAGGGGATAAATCATAATAATCAGAGTTCCTGAAAAGATTGTCAAAAAAGCTTGAAGCAATCTCAGGCGTCGGGGGGGAACTGGGACGAAGTCGCTTATAGATCTCCACCTGGGCATCCAGCTGGTCACTGGTCCTGTCCAGCTTCAGGGTATCCCTGAGAGAAGATGAGACATCCTGTCCTCCTGTATACAAAATCTGGACATCTTCTATTCCTCCTTCAAATATTCTCTCCACCAGATCCATGGTCAGAGGATCTCCGATCTCGGCCAGAACCACCCCTGTTTCAGGATCGACCAGGTCATGGGCCAGAAACTGCTTGGGAAGAATATTCGGATCGATCTCCAGATATTCCTGGGCCTTGGCCATCTGCCTCCAGGCCCGCTTGGTAATGGGACGGCCCTTTTTGACCAGGATGTTGCTATCACTGTCCAGAATTTCTTCATGAGCATTTTCCTTGCGATAGTGCTCGGACTTGACTTTGCGCAACACCCTGCCTTGACTGAATTTGAGTTCTTCACGCTCATAGAAATAATTGAGTATGTCCTCCTCTTTCATGCCCAGGGCCTTGAGCAGAATGGTGACGTACATCTTGCGTCTGCGATCGATACGTACATACAGGATGTCTTTGGGATCGAATTCGAAATCAAGCCATGATCCGCGCATGGGAATTATCCTTGCGCTGTACAGAACTTTGCGGCTGGAATGAGTTTTGCCTGAATCATGCTCGAAAATAATACCCGGAGATCGCTGAAGCTGATTTACAATAATCCTTTCAGTCCCGTTGATGATAAAGGTACCTTTATTAGTCATCAAAGGCAGGGTGCCGAAATATATATCCTGTTCCTTAATGTCCCGGACAGTGCGGCTACCCGTCTCATCATCCACATCGTACACTATCAGTCTAACCTTGATCCTGACCGGAGCCTCGTAGGTCAAGCCCTTGGACAGACATTCGGTCTCATCGTATTTGGGCTGGCTTATTTCATAGCTTACGTATTCCAGGGTTGCAGACTTGTTAAAATCTTCTATGGGAAAGACTGAACGGAAAACACCCTCCAGACCTTTATCCTCACGGTTCATGGGGTCAGCATCCTCCTGCAGCAGATTGTAATAGGAATCCAGTTGCAGTTTCAGAAGATGCGGCACATCTAATCCGTATTTTATCTGCCCAAAATTTTTGGTGAACACTCCCATCTTCTCCTCACATGATTTATTTAGTGCTTTCATGTTAATAAAACATTTTTATGCACAATGGACACAATCCGGTCTGAATTACTATAAAACCAGATAAGACCTTTCAGCAGAGCATGCTCTGCTGAAAGGTCTTATTCAGTTTCTGCATAAAATAAAAATGTTGCATTTATTTTGTTTAGGCTTTATGATAAGAATTATGTAAAAAATACAAAAGAGTTTAGAGGGCACAATAATCCCTTTGGTTCTGTGCCCTCTAAAATTACAAAACTGACATATTCTGCTGCCCGATCCGGGCCGGAAATAAAATTTATTTTATTTCAACTGTAGCGCCTGCTTCTTCCAGCTGCTTCTTGGCTTCAGCAGCATCCTCCTTGGAAACAGCTTCCTTGATGGCTGAAGGCAGCTCATCCACCTTGGCCTTGGCCTCCTTTAGACCCAGGCCAGGGATCAAAGCCCTGACCGCCTTGATCACTGCTATCTTGTTTCCCCCTACTTCCTTTAGGATGACATCGAATTCTGTCTGCTCCTCTTCCTCTACAGCGGCTTCACCTCCGCTTCCTGCAGACACTGCCGCCATTGCAGCCACAGGTGCGGCAGCAGACACACCGAACTTATCTTCAAGCTCTTTGATAAACTCGGAAAGTTCCAGAACGGTCATATTGGAAATAAACTCGATCACTTGCTCTTTGGTGATATCAGACATTGATTCCTCCTGAATTTTTTACTTTGGCTCGTTTACTTGGATTTTTCTTTCTGTTCCCTGATGGCATCCAAGGCATTCATCATCCCCCTGATAATATTGGAAAACAGGGAAACAAAACTGGTGGGCACAGCGTTCATGGTCCCCAGCATCCTGGCCAGCAGTTCTTCCCGGCCGGGAAGCTCTGATAGCTCCTTCATGGCGGCGGATTCCAGGTATCTGCCCTCCAGACTGGCAAACCTGGTCTTGAATTTCTTGCTCTTTTTCTCGAAATCCACCAGCACCTTGGCCGGAGTCACCGGATCATCATAGCCAAAGGCTATGGCGCAGCAATTCTTGAATTTGTCCTTGATACCATGATGCGGGGAACCCTCAAGGGCTATCCTGGCCAGGGTGTTTTTTACTACGCATAACTCAATGTTGTTTTCCCGCAGATTCCTGCGTAAATGGGTCATCTCCTCCACATTCATGCCCTGAAAGTCTGTAACTACAGCAATGACTGCTCTGTTGGCCTTCTGCTGCAGCTCATGGATAATTTTCCCTTTTTCATCTCTTTGCACTTTATCACCTCTCTTTTCCTGTGATATAAGAGCCAAAGCGGTCTCGACAGGAAATTAAGGGTACTTGCCCGCCTGTTGTCTCTGACTCCTTAAAATATTTTTTGATAATCACAGCAATACGAATTTAGAGTCTGTTGTAACAGTCAGCTCTATTTTAAAAGACCCCTCAGGCTGGTTGAATCCACCCTGACTCCCGGACCCATGGTGGTAGACAGGGCCAGGGCCCGAAAATAGGTTCCCTTGGATGACTGGGGCTTAAGCTTGTGCAGTGTTTCCACCAATGCCCTCAGATTGTCGCTGATCTTCTCAGGACCGAAGGAAACCCTCCCCAGCGGGGCATGAACTATCCCGGCCCGGTCAACTTTAAATTCCACCTTTCCGGCCTTTAGCTCCTTGATGGTCTTGGCCAGATCAAAAGTCACCGTACCGGTCTTGGCATTGGGCATAAGACCTCTGGGCCCAAGAATCCGACCGATTTTACCTACCTGTGCCATCATGTCCGGAGTAGCCACTGCTTTATCAAATTCCAGCCATCCGCCTCTGATCTTCTCCACAAGTTCCTCTGCGCCAGCCACCTCTGCCCCAGCCTCCATGGCTTCGCTTTCCTTTTCCCCTTTACAGAAGGCAATGACCCGGACCTCCTTTCCCAGCCCGTGGGGCATGCTGCAGGCGCCACGGACCATTTGATCGGCATGCTTGGGATTGACCCCCAGACGGACTGCGACGTCAACTGTTTCGTCGAATTTGGCATAAGAGGCCTTAAGAGTCATTTGCACTGCTTCATCCACCGGCACTCTCTGCGTGCTATCGATGTTCTTCCTGGCCTCAATATATTTTTTACCACGTTTTGGCATAGCCTTTTTACCCCCTGGAGATTATTGTTCTACTTCAATTCCCATGCTCTTGGCAGTACCGATAACGGTTTTTTTGGCGGCCTGCAGATCTCTGGCGGTCAAATCGGGCATCTTCATCCTGGCGATTTCCTCAACCTGTTCTTGGGTAACCTTTCCCACCTTGGTCTTCTTGGCTTCTCCCGAACCCTTGTCCAGTTTGGCCGCCTTTTTTAAAAGCACAGGAGCCGGAGGCGTCTTGGTGATAAAGGTAAAAGATCTGTCCTGATATACTGTAATAACCACAGGAATTACCATTCCCTTGTCTTCCTGGGTCTTGGCGTTGAAGGCCTTGCAGAACTCCATTATATTGACCCCGTGCTGGCCCAGAGCCGGGCCCACAGGAGGGGATGGATTGGCCGCACCCGCAGGAATCTGCAGCTTGATTTTCGCCATTATTTTTTTGGCCATTTAACTCACCTCTTTTTCAGCTTTTGGAAACTTGAACAAAATCAAGCTCCACAGGTGTCTGTCTTCCAAATATGGACACAGAGACCTTGAGCTTGCCCTTGTCGTAATTTACATCTTCAACTATTCCGTTAAAATTGGCGAAAGGTCCATCTATACCCCTGATCTCATCCCCGCGGGCAAAGTGAAACTTGGGCCGGGGCTGCTCCTTGCGCGATTCAACAGTGGTCAGAATTTTTTCTGCTTCCCTGTCGGTCAATGGAGTAGGCTTATTTTTGGAGCCTATGAAACCGGTCACTTTAGGGATGGACTGAACCAGGTACCAAGAGTCATCATTAAAAACCATTTTAACAAGTACATACCCTGGAAAAAATTTGCGTGTTGAGGTTTTTTTCTGTCCCTTGACCAGCTCCACCACCTTTTCAGTTGGTACAACTATATCCTCGATGAGCCCTTTATCTTGGCCGGTCCGCATCATTTCTCTGATAGTCCGCTCAACTCTCTGTTCATATCCGGAATAGGTATGTACAATATACCATCTGGCTGTTGGCTTTGCTTCTTCCATGTATTTCCTTATACCCGAAACATATTCAAGTCGTTATCCAAGCCCGATCCAGCACTGCTTAAAAACACCGCCATGTTTTGTTGATCCGCAACTGACGTTACAGTAACATAACTTTTTTGTTTCAACTGGAACTAGGATTAGATTAAGGAAGAATGAGCGCTACCAGTCTGGAAAAAATGAAATCAGCAACTCCCAGATAAATGGATACAATAATAACCAGGGCCACCACGGCAAGAGCCGTGCTCAGAGTCTCCTTGCGGGTAGGCCAGGTAACTTTTTTCAGCTCTCCCCTGACCTCTTCCAGATACTCTTTGGTATCCTGCACCTTGGACTGCATTGTGCCCTGAGGCTCCACTGCTTCTTTCTTCTTTTTCTTGGTCATCCGGTATCACTCATGTATTTGTGGCAGGCCAGGAGGGACTTGAACCCCCAACCCTCGGATTTGGAGTCCGATGCTCTGCCAATTCGAGCTACTGGCCTGCATTAAAAACTACTTGCTTTCTCTGTGCGGCAGATGTTTTCCGCAAAAAGGACAGAACTTTTTCAGCTCCAGCTTGGAAGTGGTATTTTTCTTGTTCTTGCAAGTAGCGTAATTTCTTCTTTTGCATCCACTGCAGGAAAGCAGAATATTCACACGCATAATTCTACTCCACTATTTCTGAGACCACGCCAGCACCCACGGTCCGGCCACCCTCACGAATGGCGAACCGAAGACCTGGATCCATGGCTATGGGGGCAATAAGCTCCACATCAAACGT
>PUMA01000092.1 GCA_003551155.1 Desulfonatronospira sp. | reverse complement strand
TCCTCCTTTAATTCTAGCCAATCCCTTGTATATCAAACACTTCACCCCTTCCTAACGTTTCTTTCTCTCTCGACTTCTCGTGCTCAGGGGCTCTTCCCCATGTCTAGGTCGGAAGAGCCAATGAACCTAGCTCAGGGCGATTTTTCAAAGCTTCATCTAGTGATGCCTGAACTCGATTAGCATGTTTGATGCCCATCGTGATTACCCCTAATGTTTGGTTGGGGTAATCTGTCGCATGCTTTAAGACCAAGTCAACAACAGCCAATACTTCTTGGCTTGCGCTCTCCTCCTGCCCATCCTTACCTGACATAGAAGGAACGAAGACATGAGAAATACAGCTAGAAGGACTAGAATTTGGGAAAGTAACTAGGCGATCACTATATATATGTTTATTAGAGAAGGAGATTAATTCCTCACACTGGCTACGATAGTGCCATTCCAACATGCGAGGTTCAATAAAGGATGACATGAGATCTAATAGGCTTTCAAACCCTTCAGCAGGAGATTCTGAGTCCTCATCACTATCGTCTGCACCTGCGGCGAAAAATGTGGTGGGCGGTAGCTGATATTTATCGCCTGCCACAACTACTCGTTCTGCTCTTAGGATCGCAGGAACAGCATCTTCGGGAAGTACTTGGCTGGCTTCATCAAAAATAACGACATCAAAATATCTTCGATTTGCATCTAACAGCTGGCTAACTGACAATGGGCTTGCCATCCAGCAAGGGCGGAGAGTTGTCAGAACATCAGGAGCTTTAGATAGTAGTTTGCGGAGTGGTAAATGTCGCGCTTTTTTCAACGCTTCTCTTCTAACTAGTCCTTCCTGCTCTGGGTATTGATTCATCGCTGCAACTGCTCGCTCTCCATGGGCACGACAAACCCGTTGGATGGATAAATTAATCCGTTCCTTATCCAAATCGCGAAACTCTTGAATAACTTGCTCATGAGTCACTCCATCAAATCCAACCAATTCTGGAGTGTTAGAACGAGCTTGATCTAAGCAAGATGTTAACCAAATATATCTAAATTGATTTCGCCACTTAGATGGATTTGGTTTTGTTCGCTTTAGATCGCTTAAAAACGATTTAACCCCAAGCTTGCCTAATTCCTTTTCAATGTCACGAATGCGAACAATTCGCTGCAACAAATCGCGCTCGGCTGACAATGACTGTATTGAGTCAACAAGCTCCCTCAAAGGAATTTGATTAAGGTTTTGCCAGTCTAACAGAGATTCAAGAGATGATAACTTAGCTGAAAGGCTGTTTAAGTGCTTCCGTAGCTCTCTTAGCTCCTGAACCTTGCGAGGATTTGAAGGAGAAGTTGTGAGGGATCGCCATTGTCTTAATTGATCTGCTGCTTTGGTGACTTCTTCTAAAATTTGCTTGTCATTAGCGGAGTTCAGTCTTAATTTCCGCAAGCTATGGATGGTTTTCTTGAAATCACTATCGAACAACCATGCAATGCTCTCGCCAATTAACCCAGTACGCAGTGGAGTTAGAGTTACAATTTTTTGGTCTAAACTTTGTCGGAATAATTCACCCGAGTAGATGGTGAGAGTATTCTCAACTGCTTCTGCTAATCTAACTTGATCTTTAATCTCGTTCAGAGTTAGTGGGGTTTTGAACTTAGTCACAGTGTTGAACTTTGCAAGAGAATGTTCTAGATCGGGATAAAGATGATCTAAGATTTGCTCTACTAGTTCCAACGCTTGTCGATCATCACCTGATGAAAGCTGGACACCCGTCCATTGAGAAGTTTCATCACCCAAAAATAGATTAGCTAAATTAGTACTACCAAGTTCTTGTATTAACGCATCTACTTGTTGAACATTGTCAGGTGTCAAATGTTCTAGATTTTCTCCCCTTATTCGTGTAGAGTTCTGATTTTCATGAGAAAATGCCAGTAACTCACCCTGTAATTCATATACTGATTTTTGCGAGGGTGCTTGCTTCTTATGAATTCGGGTTACATGATTATTTAATCGCTTTCGACGATTAACAAATCGCCGATGCACATCATCAGAATCGACTATAGGAGCGCTGCGAACTAGTCGAAAACTTTCAGCGAACTGTTCCATTACTGCCCGTCTAGAAACATCTGCACTATTAAAATCAAGTAGAAGATGTCCTAGCCCTTTCTGTTGAAGTCGTTGTTTTACGACTTCAAGTGCTGCTCGTTTTTCCGCAACGAAGAGAGTCTTTAAGCCTTTTGCTGATAGAGCAGATATTAGATTGGCAATTGTCTGGCTCTTGCCGGTACCCGGAGGTCCCTGGATGACACAGTTTTGTTTTGATAAAACCTCTCGGATCACTTTTTGTTGACTGGAGTCTGCATCGAATACTAGAAATTCCTCCTCTGGAGAAGTCTGATCTAGCTTTCTTACATCAAATTCCTCGCCATCGCCCTTTACCGCCTGACGTGCTTCGATATTTCCAGCTATAGCTGCAATTAGATCATGATCTGCCATTTCTTCAAGGCAGTCGCGCAGATCTCTAACCATTGCCATCTTTTGAAATGAGAAATTGCTCAAAACCAGCCTAGGAATAACATCAAATCCTTTGATGTCTTGAGTCTTATTCTTTAATTTCTCAATAATTTTTGACAAGTCTGGCTGTTCATCCTCTGCAATGCTATCAGCCCCTTCTAATAGATCTTGTGGAGCAACCTTAATGTCATAATCCATCTCCAAAGCCTGTAGGAGAACCGGGTTTATCTGAGCTTCTCCATTGCGTTGAATTCTAATTGATCCACGAGTTTCAACTCGAATAGGTAGTAGAATCAATGCTGCCTCTGGGGGACGGCCAGCATCTGTAGGTTCCCATGTTGCCATACCCAGAGCCAGAAATAATGTGTCCAAACCCTTCTCTTCTAAATTAGTAAGAGCACGGCGGTGGATCTGTTGGACACACGCATTTGCCTGTTTCTGTGCTTCCTCGTCTACGAGGCGAGTTAAGATCACAGGCTCTCCATTCATAAATGCTGCGATCAATTTTGGGTCACTGCTTGATAAGTCAAGTGTCCCAGTTTTTAGCTCGCGGTAATATAGCAAGTTGTTGCGCCGGGATAGATCAATAAGTCGATTTATCCAGCTTTTTCGAGTTCGATCAACTGCTTCTAGGCGATCCTTGCGACTATTCATAGATTATCCCCTAAAGCTTATATTGATCTTCAAAAAACTCCTCAGAGTCTTGAACTACAAGGATAATTGCATGCCCCCAATCATCATCATCATCTACTTCAAACAAAGCATGGCATACTTCTATTACTGTAAAGTCAATTGGATATTCATCCTTAACTCCTTTATAAATTATGGCGAAGTTCGAGTCCTCTTCTTTAAGCATTTTAAGCGAAAGCTTTATAGCTTCATGCTTTCGCGGAACTACACTTAAATTCAAGTCAATACCTTCCAATTCTATATGCTTTTTCTCTGCTTTTTTGCTGCGAAATGTTAGCATTACACGAATCATTTTCTATAACTCCAAATGTTACTACTCTGGACAGTGGGAAGTTCTCGGTGGCCTAAGGGGATGAAGATAAGGAAAACGGACATGCCGTGACCGAAACGGCCCTAGATGTCCGAAACTGGCTGATATAAACCACTTCAGCCAGGACTA
>PUMA01000120.1 GCA_003551155.1 Desulfonatronospira sp. | reverse complement strand
CGTCTTTCCGGCTCCGGGGTTTTGTCAAAAGGGCTCAAAAACTTGCTCACAGGCGGACTAAAGCCCGCACTTTACCAGGATTCCAGCATGTGCACAGGAAATAACGTGCGGGCTTAAGTCCCTCTAGCTCGCTTCAGACAGTTTGAGCCGCTTTTGCCAAAACCCGGAGCCGGCATTCTGGATAAAGCTCTTTATTTTTAACTGTGTTTAAAATCCACACGTTGCGTCGAGGAACCAGAAATGATTTGATTCTTTGCCCGGATTTTGTCATTAAAGTCTAAGGGTAAGGTGGTGTTTGCGGGTCTGAGCGCACCCAAAAAAAGGAGGTGGTCCATGAAAGCGCAACAGGGAATGTCCAAGACCTCTGTTCTTATAGTTCTGCTGATGGGGATAGCCCTGACTCTTGCTGCGGGTTTTACCTGGCGGCATACGGACCAGGCTGAATTCTGCGGCAGCTGTCATGTCATGTATGAGGCGGTACGCACACATCAGAAGTCTGTACACGCCAAGCTGGCCTGCAATGATTGTCATGCCCCGCATGAAGCCATGCCCAAGATGGTTTTCAAGACTTATGCCGGGGCCAAGGATATGTACAAGAATGCTCTGGGCGATGTCGGGGACCTCATCCGGGTAACCGACAGGAGCAGAGAGCTGATCAATGAAAACTGCTTCAATTGCCATGCCATGACTGGTCTGAATGTGGGAGCCAGGGAGGTTAAGCCTTACTGTACCGACTGTCACCGGCAGGTGCCTCATATGAATAAGCTTTCCATTTCACAAAGGAGGGTGGCTGATGAATAAGAATATTTTGATCCTGGTTGCGGCATTTTCCCTGGCGTTGATCTTTGCAGCATGTACTGAAATCCCTGATCCGGAAACCCCCAGGTATGAGACCGATCTTACCGAGGAAGAAGCCGAGCGCAACAGCGCTTTTGAAGACTATTTTCCACTGCAGTATCAGACCTACCAGCAGCTCAAGGCTGAAAACTTCGACATGAGCGAGGGACAGATGACCGAGTACGGAGGATCCGTGGCCCATGAAAAACATCTGTGCGGTGACCTGCCCCAGGCCTACAAGTACTGCCAGCCATATCTCAAGAACCTCTGGCTGGGTTATCCTTTCAGCTACGAGTATAACCGGGCCAGGGGCCATGCCAATGCAGTGCACGATCTTCTGGATATCGACCGAATCAATCGTTACAGTGAAAAAGCAGGCCTCCCGGCTACCTGTTACAACTGCAAAAGCAATAAAATGCCCGGATACATCGAAGAATACGGCGATGATTTCTGGGCCATGGAGTTTCATGACTTCCGTAAGGAGCACGATCTTGAAGATCATGCCATCGGCTGCAACACCTGTCATGATCCCCAGGACATGAGCCTGCGCATTACCAGCGTGCCCTTGACCGAGGCCCTGGAAAAGCAGGACAGGGACTGGAGGGATGTATCCCGCAACGAGATGCGCTCCCTGGTCTGCGCTCAGTGTCACGTGGAGTATTACTTTCAGCATGAAGAATTTGGGGCCCCGGCCAAACCTGTTTTTCCCTGGGATATGGGCATGAACCCCGGAGATATGTATGAATACAAGAAGAGTTTCGGGGTAACTGAGCGGGAAGGATTTGAAGGCTGGTTTATTGACTGGACCCACCCGGTTTCGGATACTCCCATGATCAAGGTTCAGCATCCGGAATACGAGATGTGGCATGACAGCACCCACGGTGCAGCCGGAGTGGCCTGTGCCGACTGCCACATGCCCTACGTACGCATGGACGGAAAGAAAAAGATATCCAGCCATTTCCAGACCTCACCCCTGAGATCCCTGGAGGCCATCGGCAAGACCTGCGGGCAGTGCCATACGGACAAAGATCCGCAATATCTCAAGGACCGGGTGATTTATTCCCAGGAAAAGACCTGGAACCAGCTCATGATCGCCCAGGAAGAGTCGGTCAGGGCGCATGAGGCTGTGCGTCTGGCTTCAGAATACAACGGTGAAGTGCGTCCCGATTATGATGAGCTTATGATCAACGCCCGGGAGAGGGTGCGTAAGGGACAGTGGTTCAGGGATTACGTCTCAGCCGAAAACAGCGCTGGTTTTCATAACCCGGCCAAGGCAATAGATACCCTGGCCAAGTCCCAGCAGTACAGCCGCCAGGCGGTTCAGTACGCCATGCAGGCAACTAACTACGGCATTGCCCCGGAGCTTGAGGGAGATATATACGAGATAGTTCCGCCCATTGAAGAACACAGCCGCAAGCTGCATATGGACCCGGCACATCTGGAGACGCACAGGTGGCTGCAGTATCTGGATCCTCATCCTGAAGGCGAGCTGATCTGGGATCTGAATGAAAGAGTGCGGTAGATAAGCTGCCATACTCCTTCTTCAGTCGGTCCCGGTCCAGAATTCTGGACCGGGATTTCTTTACTTCGGCGGGCTTTGCCCGCAACCCAATAAAGAAAAGAAATTTTTGACCCCAGCTTATTGTAGGCATTATGCTCCTGTTTGTTTCCATCCTGCTAATCCTGGGCGTAGTTTAATCACTCCAGGGAGTCAGCCGGTTATTCTTTCCTGACCGTAACTAATCATCTCAAAGCCCCCCGATTTTTTTCTGCTCACTTGATTTAAGTCAAGGAACAGCAGGCCCGGTAGAGGCATACAGCCTTACAACGGGTCACGCCGGTCCTGTCTGGATTGGCCGGGAATAATCCCAGATTAAACATCAAGTCCATTTTGATATAACAAGGAGAAAAGGACATGGTCAGAGAAATCAGAGAGATCGTCAAAATCGATGAACAGCTTTGCGATGGTTGCGGGCTGTGCGTACCGGGATGCGAAGAGGGAGCCATTGAAATCCGGGACGGCAAGGCCAGACTGGTGGCGGAAAAGTATTGCGACGGACTGGGGGCCTGTCTGGGTCACTGCCCCAGGGGGGCCATCACGGTCATTAAGCGTGAGGCGGATCCCTTTGACATGGAAGCAGTGGAGGAAAGGCTGCGGGAGCAGGAAGCAGCTGGACAGGCTTTGCAGGAAAAACCGGAAAAAGCCTCCCAGCTAGGCTGCGGCTGCCCCGGTTCAGCCATGGCTGACTTTGCTCCAGGCAAGACACATTCTCCGTCGCAGAGCACTGAGAACATGCAGTCGGCTCTTACTCACTGGCCGGTACAAATCAGGCTTGTCCCACCCCATGCGCCGTTTCTTAGGGGCGCCCATCTGCTGATTGCAGCTGACTGCGTACCTGTTGCCTATCCCGGACTGCACCAGGATCTGCTGCCCGGCAAGAAGATAATGCTTGGATGCCACAAGTTTGATGATCTCCAGGACTATGTTGAGCGTCTGACTGAAATCTTCAGGCAGGCGGACATCAAAAGCACAACGGTTGCCTCCATGGAAGTCCCCTGTTGCGCCGGAATGGTCAAGATTGTTGAAAAGGCAGTTGGCCAGGCAGGCAGAAGCATTGCCGTAGAAGAAGTGGTCATCTCCAGGCAGGGCCGGATCATGCCTCAGGGCAGACCCGGGGCAGAACAGTCCAGGCAGAAGCAGATCCAGGTGCAGCAGAGCAGTTGTGCCTGCATGTAGCCATTCAGCAGGGGGTGTACCGCACTTTTTTTGCAGTAAAGTACAAATCAGGT
>PUMA01000131.1 GCA_003551155.1 Desulfonatronospira sp. | reverse complement strand
AGGTGTGGTTTGACCAGTTGCCTGCTGGCTTCGCTGTGCGGTGGGCTCGGGTGGTGGGTTACTCGGTGCTGGTGCGCTCGGTGTCCTCTGGGCCGGGGTCATTTGCGGTGTCGGTGCCCTGCACGGTTCCCAGTGGCCAGGTGCAGCTGCTCGGTGGGCAGCGCGGTGGCCGGGTTCGCTGTCGGGTGGTGGGCTAGTTACTTGGGGGGCTGCGGCTCCCCTTTTTTTGCGTTGAACGGGGGAGCGATCGCAAAAAAGGGCCTGTGCCGATAAGTACAGGCCCGTATCTTTACCCTTGCGCTGTTTGCTCTTTACTGGGAACTGTCTGCGATTGTTAAGTCACACAGAATTTCTGGGCGACTATCAATCCTGATTTGACTACCCTCTGGCCCCCACCTCACTTCAATGAAGTTAGGAACGTGACCTAGGGTATACATCAGTACAGATCCCAAAAAGGCTCCCAGTAGTACTGTTGGTGACTGCTTAAGAACATGATGAATGTGCCAAAGCCCCATAGTCCTACCCCCTTGACTATTTGCCTGCTGCCAGATGCTCCTGACACCTATTAGTAGAAACCGAGTCAATTATTCAACAGTTGTGAAAACTTACAAGGTCTAGTCTTTGGCTCAATGAGAGATTAAAAGTGCTGTTTGCCTAAGTTGATCTCATTTTGAGATGACTCATGTAATAGTGAGACATGTTTTGCTATGACAGCAGATGTCACATTTCCCTCTGTGCTTCTACTAACTACCAAAGCACTCAATCTAAGTGCCAGGATAGGGTTACGAAGTATAGCAATCTGGAGGTAAGGGCTTATGGATAGCGGTAATTAGTAGGCAAACTGTGTGTAGGAGCAGGCGTTAGGGGTGTAACGGCTCTCAACCTACATATAGTCAAAATCGTCGATACTTTAGTCTCCTTCTTTTCTATCTCTCGGGTTTGTCTATAGACAAACCCGTTTTTTGACGGCAGCGCTGAGGATTTAAAAATATAAGTGTCACATATTATGTTTGATTTCTACTCTAACTTGTAGCCAATGGGGAGGTGGCAAATGTTCAGACTTAGCCAGAGAAATGAGGTTAGGGATTTTAGTGAGAAAGGAAAGGAAGGAGTGATCGACGCTGTTCTAGAGCCTACGCGAGAATGGCGGATTAGGGTTCAAGGTGTTTATTGGCGCGCTTGTTCTAGGGTGCATACCAATTTTCAGCCAGGAGATCGCATCCGAGTGATAGGGCGTAACGAAAATAAGTTATTGATTGTTCCAGGTTAGGGGTTATCCAGTTCGGGTTGTTGGCCTGCCCATATGGGCAGGCTTTTTTGTGGAGAGTGTCTAGTTAGTCTTGACTGACAAGACTAAAACCCCTGATTTATCGTTTTCGGAGCCACAAAAATCAGACTACCTTTTCTTGGGATAGTGAGCTCTGGGTTGAATTTCAAAGTTTGTGATGATTTGCCTATATTTACCTGTCACAATCTTGCTTCGATTGCTACTAATCATCGTAAACCTTATGAATCTTGTGCAAAGAGGCGTGAATTATGTATCCTGCAGACCAAAGCGTGAATTTGAATTCTGCCGATTATAAGGACATCGATACTCATTCAATATCCCGTGTGTATGCCCGAGCAGCAGATGACTCTTATCCACCACCGGCAAAATCTTTGTGGCAATATAGAGTATCAGACTTTTTAGCTCTCTCGAAGGAATGGTATCTTGGGATACAAAAAATAATTTATCGGGAAGGCAGGAGAAAAGAAAATGAGAGGGATAGTGTTCTTCGCTCGAAGTTCATCAGGAAATCAGATTGGCTTGATGACTTACTGGTAGAAGCGATTGATGTTGTCAGCAGGATACGGTTCTTTCCAGATGTAGATATTCCTATCAATGCGATTTCGATAGACGCATATGCATCCCAGTTTCAGTGGATTGACTGGTCAAGAAAGGTAGTGAACGGTCCGCCCAGCAACATTCATCGAGAGGTCTATTAATGACTAAGGGTAAACAACATACTCAAGTCAAAGTCCATAAGGAGGATTTCTTAAAGGAGGTGAGCAATTTATTGGCCCCGTCAAATCCTAAAGGTAGGGCCTTCCTTAACTACCTACAGCGTACAGGAAAACAACTGAATATTAAGAACTTAGATCCCTGCGAGCTTGTTAGTGATGCCACGATGCGAGGTCTAACCTACATCGATGACAACTCTAAACGTATCGAAAACACTCCAGCCTGGCTGCGTAAAGTCTGCACCTACATCATGCTAGACATGGTGAAAGGCGAAAAAAAAAATAGACTCTTAAAGGAAAAGAACAAGAGTCTTGAGCAGGGAACTGATCCACTAGGAAAAGTGGAATCAGATGAGCAGAAGGAAATACTCAATCAGGCTATATCTTTCCTTTCGAAGGAAGATCAGCAAATCCTTGACCTCAAGTTTTATCAAGGTCTTTCTTACAAAGAAATTCAGCAGTTTTATCTGGATTCCTTTGGTAAATCAATTAGAATTTCGGCTTTGAGACAGCGGGAGTCAAGAGCTTTGCAAAGGTTGCGAAAGCAGTTTTTGCAAAAGATTGGAGAAAACACTCACCTGTAGCTCTTGAGGAGGTTATTTTGATAGATGAACGATATCAGCGTTGTAAAGCGTGTCATAAAGTGTAGATGAAATCCGGCATTGTTTCTTTTCAAATAAGATACTTGCCATTATGATGATACCGCTGAGTTTATCAACTTACCTTCAGGGAGCACATATATCAAGAAGGAGATTCGGTTCAATGTTCATGAATGTTTCGTTAGATAGCGGCCACCTCAAGAGTCTAACAGATTCGCAAAAAGAATCGCTCCGCGAACTGAAGCTGTCTGCTAAACAACTTGCGGTATTAGATCAGTACTGCCAATTAGTCAACCTTAATGAAATTTCTGACTCTGAAGCTGGTGAACTTGCTTCAATCTGGCAAAAGGCGGAAGTAGATAAAACACTAGCCGAAGCGCTAGATTTGCTTGATGACCAACAAGTAAAATCCCTTGAGGAGGTTAACTTATTTGCCGATGATAATGATTTGAGAGCGGCTCTGAGTGAACGTGTTCCGGTTTTGGCTGAATTAAAACTTAGATATCTACAAGGTCATCGTGAGGAAATTGATCCAGAGGCAAGTCATGTAGTCATGCTCTGCCCGGATGGTTCTGGCTATATTAAAAGACCCATTCCAGAAGAAGGGTTCTTAAGCCTTGACGAGATTTGTGGAAGTTGCAACATGGAGTTCTCAAAGCATCAACTTATTATTCTAAAAGGAGGTGCAGTTCCAGCAGGGAAGTAAACGTTAATCCTGAGATAGAGGAGCCAGCATGAAATAATTAGAGAAACCCCTGCTTTCTATAGAAAGCAGGGGTTTCTCTAATGAAAGTAGTAATGTCGTTCATCTTATTAGGTGACTGTATCCATTGGTGTAATCTGTTTGTCGCAAAATCCTATGAGTTTTGTGATCTCTGTTAATCTATTTCACCATGCTCTAATAGTTCGGCAAGAAGACAGCGCATTAAACTTGCTCTAGGAATGCGATCGCACCAGCAGCATCAGGCGATCGCCCCTTACCAGTCACTCTTCATAGATCATCCTGTGGGTCATGCCGCCATCGATGACGATATTCT
>PUMA01000186.1 GCA_003551155.1 Desulfonatronospira sp. | reverse complement strand
GGAGACCTGGACGTCCTTCAGCATCCGTAGCAGGTCGGCCCAGGCCGCGGTGCCGATATGGCTGTGACGCGTGATCATGGGCACTACCCTACAACGAAACATCTGTAGGGTATTGTAGCGCGGCAACCTACCCTGCGAAAGATTTTTCGTAGGGTAGGGTCGGGTTCCGCACACCAATGTGGTTTGTGAACAATACTCAGCATTTTACAAGTTTCCGACTACCACCGCCACGGCGTTTCGCGCTGTGCCCGGGGTGACACCGCGCGAAACGCCGTCGCGGTGGCAAAGACGACACGGGCGTTGATCGGATGCCATCCTGCATCCCATCTGCAGACGGAGGATACATGTCTGAAACAGAAGCCCAACTTAGCTCTTCACATCGAGAGTGCGCCCCCCGTGTCGCAGAAATGGCTTGCTTTGAAGCCGCATGTGCCGCTCTTAACGCAGCTCGCGAGTTCCCGTCGCTGCTTGAGATGCTCGAGCAAAACCGCGTTGAAACCGCCGCGATCAAGCAAAAGATCGACGCGGGCAGGTTGCTCGATGCAGCGCTGATCGTGCCGTTGCGTGATCTCATGCGCGTGCTGGAGCGTGAGATGCGATCCGAGCGTTGCCACGCCGAACGCATATACGACCATGACGACGGGCGGCGTGACCGTGTGCCAATGTGGGACTACACCGAGCGTGGACAGCGCCTGAAATCTGCCCATGGGCAGCTGGCCGGTTTTCTCGACGCGCTCGAGACATTCCACGAGCGCGTTCACGCCGCATCTGAAGTCGAGCGCCTCTTGCAGTGATGCGTCGGCAACTGGCGCCATTGCGCCCTGCCAGCGGCCGGCCGGTATACCCGCCGGCCGCTGGCACTGCGCGAACTCACAGCAGATCGCTGATATCGTCGTCGCTGCTGCGCGCCGCGATCCCGCGCTGCGCCAGCTCGTAGCTTTTGCGGATCGCGTTCTCTGATCGGTATTTCGCCGGGATGCGATCCGAGATGTGATGGTTCACGCCGCGCGCATACTGGATACCGAACTCGCCGAGATCCGCGAGCTCGTCATAGATCAGCGTGCGCGCGATATGCCCGCCGGTCTGCGCCGCGCGGTGCCATGCGCTGCTGTACCAGCCATACCCGCAGGGGCTGCCGTCGTAGTTCACGTAGAGAGGACGGTTTTCGGCAATAACCCGGTCACGCAGCTCGGCGATGTAACGCGGATCTTCGTCCTGCAGGATCAGCGCGTCGATGAACCGATTCCAGTGCGGGTCGAGCCGGATATCCAGCATGTCCGCCCGCGCGCCGCGGGTCTTCTCGGGTATGTAGTGGAATCGGTAAGCTTGCCGCTCAGGCTCGAAGAAGATCCCCTTGCCGAAGACATGGTTTCGCTGGACGTCGCCGGGGCGTGACGGCACGGCGATGCCGAGCGCGATCGCGACAGCCGCGTTGCGGCGCGCATGCCGGATATGCGGCAGATGGACCGCCTGCGCGTGCCCAAGCTGCGCTTCGGCCCGGCTGAGCAGACCGCTCGCCGTGCCGGCGCGTTGCAGCTTCGCGAATTTCAGCGGCCCCTGGCGGCGCTCGAGCTGGGCGAGCTCCTCATAGGTCGTCAGCAGGCCCTGCAGCACCTCGGCACCGAGCCCGTGCGCGCGGGCAAAGCGCACAAACTCCTCCCAGGCGGATCTGAGATACGCCCAGCGTGGCGCGCCGTCATTCCTGTGCGCCGAGCGCGCGCGCAGATCGGCGTAGAACGCCTTGAGCGCGGCGGTGTTGCCGAGGTCAACCGGGTGGCCGTGGCGCTGCGCGCTGAACGCGAACATGCATAACCGGCTCTCGATACGCGTGACGATCGACGCTGCGAAGCGTTCCGTCGCGCGCAGCTCGCGCAGCGTCGCTTGCCAGTCCTCCGGCAGGGCATCCGGGGCAAGCGAGACCGCGCGCCGGTAGCTGCGCCGCGGGCCGTTGCAGATGCCGTTGAACTCGGTGCGGTGGTGGCGCGCCTGCGCGACCGCGTGCAGGCTCTGGCAGTAGAGATCGCCGAGGCCGAGCGCTGCGAGCGCCGCGGCGAGATCGTCGAGCGTGTCGGGGGCGAGCTCGTGCAGCTGCGCGAAAGCGCTGAAATCCCCGCGTGTCGGCGCGTCGAGACCATGCGCTGCGCAGAACGCCATGAATTTCTCGAGCGCGCGCAGCTGCGTATCCGGCATCACGCCGATCGCCGGCAGGTCGCGCAGATGCGCCATATGCGACGCGCCGAGCAGGATATGGCGCGGTGCCTTCATGCGTGGGGCGCGCGCGCGCGGCTGATCAATTTGTCCTGGCCGGCGGCGTAAAGCTTCTGAGTGTCGATCCAGGCATAGGAGCGCGCACAAACTTGCACGGTGTTGCCGAGCATGTCGGCGGCGACCTGCAGGTTGTCCCAGGACTCGTCGAGCAGCAGCGTGGCATAGCCATGGCGCCAGCGGTGAAACGTCATCGGCAAGCTCGCGTCGGACGCCGCGCGCTGAAACCACAGATCAAAAGTGCCGTTGCCGAGCCTCGCGTCCCGCGCTTCCACGGCCGGAAAGAGATGGATGTTCGCATCGGCATGCGGAAACAGCGGCCGTATCGTCTGCAGATACCAGGACAGCACCTGCGGGCCGTGCAGTTCCCGGCGCAGCGTCGTCAAAGGCTCTTCCTTGCCCGACTTCGTTTCCGAGGCTGGCAGGTAAAACCCCCATTCCTTGCGGTCGCGGCCCGGGCGGAAGAAGGTTGCGCGCGCGCCTTTCAGGCGCAACCCGAGCACGTTCGACAACCGGAGCGGGCGGCCCGCGAGCGCGACCGCGGAGGCTGCCGCGGCCGTGCCGAGCGCGCGGATCGTGGTGAGCTCGCGCTGGCTCAGATCGCCGGCGGCCGCGTCGAACGGATCGCGCCCCTCGGCGCGCGCGGTGTCGAGATGCTGCTGCGCTTTCGCTTGCAGGAGCCGGTGCAGATTGCGAAACCGCCGCTCGCGCTCGGGATCGTTGAGCAGCGCTTCGCACCAGTCGCGCGTCTTCTTGCGCATGCCGGCGGCGAGCTCGCGGCCTTCCTTGAGAAACCGGCTCGTCTTGACGGCGCGCACGAACGCGTCGTCAACAAGCCCATTTCGCGCGAGCACGACGAGAAGATCAGTGTAATACGCCGCGGCCGAGCTTTGCGACAGCGTGTCGGGCAGATGCTCGAGCGCGGCCGTGCGCCGGATCGTCGCTTTCACATGCGCGAGCGCGAACAGCCCGGACACATCGGTGATCGCGGCGAGATCTTCCACCGGCTGGGTATAGCCGAGCGCGGGCTCGGCCGGGCATTGCGGCAAGTGGCGCAGGTGATGCCGAAGTGCGGCGAAGAATACATCGCGCCGCGTCTTGCCGACGCGCGCGCTGTCACAACCGGTGACTTCGTCGCGCCCCATGCTCGCGCGATCGACCATCTGGCAGATCTCCGCTTCGATATGCGCCGGCAGCGCGTCGCGCGCGCGCTGCTTTGCGAGTTCGGGCAGCGGCGCGTCGGGCAGCAGCGCGGCGAGTTCGGGGATGAAGGCGTATTTTCTCAAGACCTGCAGCGATCTGCGCGCCCTGGCGCGATCTCTGGGTGCGGCGAAGGCGGCCTCGAGCTGGGCCAGCGCCTGGGGCTCGGCAAGC
>PUMA01000112.1 GCA_003551155.1 Desulfonatronospira sp. | reverse complement strand
TGGATGATCCCGGCCTGGAGATTGAAGCCAGGGTCAATGCAGCCATGGATAATCTTGAGCAGTATGATTTCATCCATGTGCACTCCAAGGCCCCGGATGAAGCAGCCCACAAAAAGGAACCTCTGCTCAAGAAACAGGTCATTGAAAGCCTGGATAAGGGGTTGAGTTCCTCCCTGCCGCCGCTGTTGGATCGCGGTGAAGTGACTGTGGCTGTGACCTCGGATCACTCCACACCCTCGGGCGGTCCTCTGGTGCATTCGGGCGAGCCGGTGCCCCTGCTGTTAACCGGCCCCGGGGTCAGAGTTGACCATGTGGGCAGTTTCGACGAGATCTCTGCCGCCTGCGGAGGACTTGGCCCTGTGCGGGGAAAGGAGTTCATGTACCTGGTGCTCAACTGCCTGGACAGGGCCAGGCTGACCGGACTCATGGACACCCCGGTGGACCGCCCTTACTGGCCGGGCAACGCCGATCCCTTTATCCTGGATTAAACCCGGCCATCATCATTCCCGGTTTACCCGTTTCATGCCATGCATGTTATGAGAAATTTAAGCCGTTTTTTACCCGTTTCATGCATTGCATGAAATGAGTAGGTGTTGACTTTTTCTTCAATTGTTGTATATAAAAAATATTATTTTCAATACAAAAACAGGGGATGAGTGTATGGCCCTCAGTATCCGCAACCCTGAAGCCGAGAGGCTGGCCCGCGAGGTAGCCGCCCGCAGCGGTGAAAACATTACCCAGGCGATCATCCATTCCCTGGAGGAACGGCTGCAGCGTCTTCGCGACGAGCAGCAGGTTGCCGCCAGACTCGAGGAATTACAGGTCATAGCAAAGCGCTGCCAGACTCTGCCCGATCTTGATCAGCGTCCGGCGGATGAAATCCTGGGCTATGATGAAAATGGGATCTGCTGATGGTGATCGACACTTCGGCCATCATCGCCATCCTTGCCGGAGAGCCCGAGGCAGAGGTCCTGACCAAAGTCATTGCCGAAGCCCCCGAAATCATGATGAGTTCCTTCTCCGTTCTGGAAGCGGGGATCGTCATCGAAGCCAGGAAGGGAGACGCCGGCGGGCGGGAACTTGATCTTTTCCTTCAGCGGGCGCGAGTCAGGGTTGTTCCCCTGGACTCGGAGCAGGCTTCCGTTGCCCGCTCGGCCTGGCGCAAATTCGGCAGGGGCCGTCACCCGGCCGGACTCAATATCGGCGACTGCTGCGCCTACGCTTTGGCCAAAGTCTCCGGCGCTCCAATCCTGTTCAAGGGTGATGACTTCGGCAAAACAGATATCCACGTGGCTTTCTCATGACTCCTGATCCCTGCCACGCGTCCTGCCACGAGCCCTCCCACGCGCTTCGCGAGGTTGGCGTGGCTGGCAGTACCCAAATGACTTTTTTGCAGCCGCATCATGAATGGCCACATAACCTTTTCCTTCTGATATCTGCCTCATTCCATGGGATCTTCACTCAATACAACCATTGTTCTGGGCATAGGCAATCCTCTGCTTCAGGACGACCGGGCCGGGCTGGAAGTGGTGCGCAGACTGAACGCCCTGCAGATGCCCCTGGATACGGAAGAACTTTACACTGTGGGCTTCGAGGTCATGGACCGGCTGCTGGGGTATGAGCGGGCCTTTGTGGTGGATGCCTGCAGCCTTGACCGCGAGCCGGGCACTGTTCTCAGGATGGGAATAAACGACATGTCTGACGGATCAAGCCTGTCCAGCTCTCACAGCATAACCCTGGGAGAGACCCTGAAAACCGGGTACAGTCTCTTTCCCCGGGAGATGCCGGGACAGCTGACCATCCTGCTCATCCAGGTCGGGAGTACAGACCTCTTGACCGGGTGCATGACACCAGCAGTACAGAAGGGGGTGCAAACCGCAGTGGAAATGATCCTGTCCGAAATCGGCAGCCCCACTGTTTACCTGTAGCCTCAAGAACTCCTGGAAGAAGATATTTTTCTGGAAAGGATATCTGCGTCAACCAAGAATCACGTCTCCAGGCTCTTTGTGAAGATGCCGGGTATCAAGACAGTCACACCGACCTTGTTTCCCGCCTTGTTCTTTCACTGCGGCTGATTTCGTATACAAGTTTTCCATGCTCAAGGATCTTGCGCTGCAGGAGCATACCGGCCTCATGAAATATGACCAGGTCCACATCAGCTCCCAAAATGGGTTCCTCGACGCAACGTGTGGATGTTACATGCAGTTAAAAATAAAGAGCTTTATCCAGAAGGCCATAACAATTCCACAGCATATGTCGAAGAGACGGATAAACTTTGTCAATAGTTTTGCCTGAAAAGTATTCATACAAACAATTGGACTTATTCTGTCCGGATTTTGTAAAAATATCCAGTTTATTATCACTTTACTATTCGTTCCAGGCCTGGAGCAGATCATTAGTTATGGAGGATAAAAAATACTTCCCCTGACCGAACCGCTAATGTCCTTTGCTCCCAGAGGACAGCCAGGATCAGAGGTGGCTGATGAGGTCCGGAAAAATCTGAATGGATGCAGCCAGTGCGGTGTCTGTGAAAGCCAGTGTCTTTTTCTGAAGAAATACGGCAGCACCGGTATAATAGCCGGCAACATCCTGGCAGGCAGAGACATGCCTGATCCTTTCGAGTGCAGCCTTTGTAATCTCTGCGGAGCCGTGTGTCCGGAAGAACTGTCCCCGGTGGATCTGTTTCTGGCCATGCGCCGTCAATCAGTGACTGAGGGAAGTGTTGATCTTGCTCGCTACTCCCCGCTAATAAAATACGAAAAAACAGGCCATTCAGATCTATTTTCCTGGTATCCCTCTGGTTCATGCAGGACGATTTTTTTTCCTGGATGCACCCTCCCAGGGACCAGACCCAAGATCACCTGGAAATTTTTTGAAAACTTGAAAAAGATTGATCCTGATCTGGAAATGGTCCTGGACTGCTGTCACAAGCCCTCTCACGACCTGGGCCGCCAGAATTTTTTCATGGAACGCTTCCAGGTCATGGTCCAGAAACTTAAGGAGCGCGGGATTTCAAAAATACTTGTTGCCTGTCCCAACTGTTTCAAGATCTTCGCAAATTACGGCAGCGATTTCACGGTCCGCACAGTGTACCAGGTCCTGGCAGAAAACAACGGCTTCAAGCCGGCTCCCTATGCTGGCACCTTGGCTGTCCACGACCCCTGTCCTCTGCGATATCAGGATGAAGTCCAGACATCAGTCAGGATTCTGCTGGCAAAGTCCGGATTTCAAACAGGCAAAATGAAAGAAACCGGCAAAAACACCCTTTGCTGCGGAGAAGGAGGGGCTGTTGCTTTTCACAATCCCGGATTTGCCGGGGCATGGAGTCTCAGGCGCTCCAACCTGGCCGGAGATCACAGAATGGTCACCTATTGCGCGGGATGTGCCGGCTTTCTGGGAAGACACGGCAAAGTGAGCCATATTGGAGAAGTGCTTTTTGAACCGGAAAAGGCCATGGCCGGAAAAAGCAGTGTATCCAAAACGCCTGCAACCTATCTGAACAGGCTGCTTCTCAAGAGGAGGCTCAGTAAAGGCAAAAGGAGAAAGTCATGGCTTCCATAATCCATGATCCAGTGCAGTTTTACAAGAAAATGGACAGGATGGACAGAGCCGGCAACAAATCCGCAATAGCCGCCCGCCAGGCCCGGGAGATCATCA
>PUMA01000116.1 GCA_003551155.1 Desulfonatronospira sp. | reverse complement strand
GTGTGCCAAGCCCTTACAGGATATGCAGGTCTAAGGGGCTTGCTTCAGAAAAAAAAGGCCGACCATGTACCAGATACAGCAGCCCTGATGGACTGCATCGCTGTAATGATCGCCAGGATGCACAGATCCGGGATGGTTCATGGAGACCTGAAATGGACGAACATCATGATCCGCCCCGGACAGGAACCCGATGTGCGATTTATTGATCTTGACCATGCCGTAAGGATCAGGTTTCCGGGCAAGGGCCTCTACGGCCTGGATCTGGCCAGGTTTGCCGTGGACATGGCGGAAAACATGCCGAGCAAAGAAGCCTTTGCAGTGTTCATGGCTGCCTACTCAGGCGGCACAGGAATGGATGCCCGGGCAGTGCTAAGTGCCATGGGTTCTTTTTACAAAAAGATATCTTGCAAACACAAGAGAAAATACGGCCGTGATGTGCCGGGCCTGGAGTCACTGGCAGGACGGATCCTTTAAGCACTTCAGTAATCCTGATGAATATCCTGTTCATAAACGCGTCCAAGATATGGGGCGGCAATGAAAAATGGACGCACATGGCTGCCCATGCCCTGGCCGGGAAACACAAAGTATTTCTGGCCTACAGATCCAGCAATCTTGGCCGGCGGTTTTCCCTGCCTAAAAAGAGGTTCAGGCTTGTCAACAGGTTTGACTTCCTTACTTTATGCCAGCTTGTGCATTATATAAGAAAAAATTCCATTGATATAGTGGTTTCCACAAACAGGAAATACTATCTGCTTGGTGGCATGGCGGCCGGATGGGCCGGGTGCAGGCATTTCGTCAGGTGCGGCATAGTCTGGAGCGTACCGGACAGCTTATATTACAGGTATCTGTTCACCAGGCTTATTCACGGGATAATTGTCAATGCCTCGCCCGTCAAAGATGAATTGCTGAAGAGCAATTTTATTTCCCAGGACAGGATCCATTTGATATATAACGGTCTGGACCTGGAAAGGCTGGAGCAGGGGCAAAAAGAGGCGCATGAAAAACTTTTTCCCTTTACCATGGTCTCCAGCGGAGAGCTGGTTCCCAGAAAAGGTTACAGACTGCTGATCGAGTCTTTCGCCCATTTTCTGAAGCAGACCGGAATAACCGATGCAGGTCTGGTGATAATGGGTAAAGGAAGACAGGAGGCTGAGCTCAAGACCCTGGTTGAAAGTCTCGGGGTAAAGGACAGAGTTGTTTTCACCGGCTGGCTGGACAATCCCTATCCCCTGCTGAGCAAGGCGGATCTGTTCGTGACTTTGTCCAGCAATGAAGGCATCTCCAATGCCCTTCTGGAGGCCATGTATTTAAAGATCCCGGTGATCAGCACTGCTGCCGGGGGCACGGGTGATATTATCCAAAGCGGCTGTAACGGCATACTGGCTAAGCATGAGGATGTCAGTTCCCTGGCCGGCCTTTACGCTAAGTTTTATGAGCAGGACCCATCAGAGCTGAAGAGGATGACCCGGGCAGCCAGACAATCGGTGGAGGAGCGTTTTTCTATGCAGGAGATGGTCAGGTCTCTGGAGGAAAAATTCAGCCGGACCTTGAGATGAAGAGAGCTTCATGCATCTAAGACCCATTGATCTTTTTGAGGCCAGAGTTTACGGCAATTGGTCCATTCTGGCCAAATCCGGTATCCCGCCGGAAGAGGGCATTAAAATCCTCTCCAGTAAAGGAGATGTACAGCCGGACGCAGGCCTTTTTACCAGGGTGAGATCCTCAAGCAATGCCAGGGTGTATCGCGCCACATGTATCTGCCAGGGCACTCCGGTTGAAGTTTATTTCAAGCACTATCTTTTCCGCTCTGGATTTGATTTTTTTAAGCACCTCTTCCGTCCAGGCAGAGGAAAAAGGGCTTTAAATTCCTCACTGATGTTGAGAGAGCACGGCTTTAAAGCACCAGAACCCTTAATCCTTATGCAGAAGAAGCTGGGACCTTTTACAACAGAAAATATCCTGGTAACAGCAGCAGTGACTGAATCCATGCGGTTGAACGGACTTTTGGAAAAGTTAGGCAGGACTTTCAATCAAGAAGCGTTCAAAAAAAAGAAAAGAATAATTATTGAACTTGGTAAGCTCGTAGGCAAAATGCACGCTTTGGGCATAATCCACGGTGACTTGCGGCTCAGTAATGTCCTGATCCAAAATCAAGGAGAGATTCCCTGTTTTTTCTTTATTGATAACGAGAGTACAAGAAAATATGAAAGGGCTCCTTATCGGCTTATTAAAAAGAATCTGGTGCAGATAAACATGCAGCGCCTCGGGGTCAACAATGCTGACCGGATGAGATTTATGAAGGTTTACGCCCAATATGCAGGGTTAAAAGAGGGAGAGACTAGAAAAATTATCAAGGACGTGCTGGATAGAACTGTGTGGCGTCTTAAGAAAAAGACAGAGAAAAAATCAACAAGATCAAAGTGATATGCGTTTTTATGACAGGGTTTAACAGGTCATTAAAGTTTTAAGCAAACTCATGTTTTATTATGGAGCCGGTTCAGCTGAAGTCCTTACTCAAAGACCGTCCAGAATCTTTCCAATTCTTTTTTCCCAAGTATATTCTTCAGCTTTCAATCGGGCATTACGAGCCAGGTTTCTGCAGAGTGCTTTATTGTCTCTGAGAGTTATGATCCATTGCGCCCATACCTCAGGGTCTTCAGGGTCCAGCAGGAGAGCGTCCTGACCATGTGCAAATATCTCTCTGGCCATAGTTATGTCAGATGTAATAACAGGTTTTTCAGCTGCCATGTATTCACGGTATTTGAGCGGGGAATTGATAATAATTTTTTGATTGTCCCTGACAATACCCAAGCGGCCTTTGTTTTTGGTCCAGGATAGCTGTTGATATGGAGCCAGCAGCAGGTCAAAGGCTTTTCTATACTGTATGGCTTTTACTGGATTGACCTGCTCATAAAAAAAGACATTGGACATGTCTTTGCCCTTGTTTTTCCAAAAAGCTGCTTCCTGATCCCTGCCACCTACCAGATGAAATTCAATGTCAGGCATTAACCTGGCAATTCGCAAAATCAGTTCAATGCCCTTTTCCGGATGAAGACCTCCAACATAACCAGCCTTGAAAGCACCTTCTTTGCCAGCGATCAGGATGTCTTGTGGTGTAATGCTGTCAATATGTTTCAGGTTGATTCCAGCAGGGGCAACGATTGTCTTTTCTTCTGGCAGATCAGGGAAGAGTCCTAGATAAGTTTTTCGAAGAATTTCGCTTATACATACCAGGCCTTGAAAATTTTTCCGTGTGTAAATTTTTCTTATAAGGTATTGTTCCTGATAGTTCTTGGGTTGGTCATGAACCTCAAAAATTACTGGCAGGCCGAAATATGCTGCCATGGCCAGCCTTTTTGTATGACGACCAAAACACAGGTCAAACTTTCTGCGTTTGAGAATATTTAACAATAACCAGTAGTTTTGAAGTGAGTTCAGGCTGCCGGACTTGCTGCCAAAAGTGTTGATAATCTCGAAAGGTTCAGATATGCCGTAATATTCAAATACACCACTTAAAAAATTTGTAGACCCTCCGGTATACTGGGCAAACAGAGTGACCTGGTGATTTTTCTGAAATGCCTGGCACATGTTCATAACCTGAATGCTGTTGGCTGACCCTGAAGGTATATGAGAGTGTGCCAGATAAAGAATGTTCATG
>PUMA01000185.1 GCA_003551155.1 Desulfonatronospira sp. | reverse complement strand
TCCTGCTTTCTCTTCTGGCCCTGGGCATCAGGGATATCCGTCTGGGACCCTCTCTTCCGGCCTTTGTCAGTCCCAACGTGCTCAATTATCTGGTGGAAAATTACGACATCAAGCCCATCAGCACTCCTGAGGAAGATCTCAAAGCCATCCTGGGATAAACTGGCTGTAAAGACAGGCAGGATAAAAAACGGCCCGGGATAACTGTTCCGGGCCGTTGTAACCATCTAAGCAAAAGAGTCGGCCGGGTTTTTAATCTTTGACAAAACAAGATGTGGGAGCAATGGGCTTGTGCTGCATCAAAAAGGAGAAGAACATGAAAACAATGAATATTTATCAGGAAGGCACATTCAGCGACAAGGCCATGAAAAAGAGCCTGGTTCATGACAGTCCTTATTTCCGGATCATCAATTTCAACTTCAAAGCCGGTCAGGAACTGCCCATACATTCTCATGAACTCGAAGGCGAGCTCAGCATCCAGGTGCTGGAGGGTGAAGGCGAGTACCTGGCCCAGGACGGCACTCTGCCGGCCAAAGCAGGTGACATACTGGTCTGCGCAATCAGTGAACCCCATGGCATCAGGGCGAAAACCGATATGCGCGTCCTGGTGACCATAGCTCCGCCTCTGTAAGTGAGGTCTCTATAACAAGTCTTTTTTAAGGAAACCAAGGTAACCATTCAGGGGGACGATGCCGGACAGTCCCCGGGTCTTGTAGCACCAATCACCACCGAGCCCCCCTGAGAGGGCTTGCGTGCAAAACGTTTCCTTTTTCTTGACATTGGTGAAAAGCTGTTCCTCTTCCCAAACCGGGAATTCCTCAGCGCTTACCGGGTGCTTTTCATAGCCCTGTCTGTACTTTTGCTCCAGAAGTTCACGCTTATACCGGTTCAGGGCTTCCTGTTTAGACTTCCCGATAAAAGGATTACGCCACAACATACCCACTTTATTCCTTTTCTGCGCCGAAATATACCAGTTTTTCGTGTATAGCGGCATTTGTCTGCCGGGCAATACTGCCGAACATGCTTTTCATATCATCAGCCAGATGCTGCACATACTCCTGGGCTGCTTCCTTCCCGTACTGCGCGGTGAACATTTCAGCAATTTCCAGCACCCTGGTAATATCATGCCGGTTTTCTCTGAAACCAGGCTGATTTATCCATTCATGCACTTCCCTGTAAGTTTTTCCAGTGCGGTTTCTGCTTATTTCCATATGTTGTTCAATTGACGGCATATCTGTCCTCCTGGTTATTTTCGTATTCAAGAAGTTATGAAGTACCTGCATGTCTTGTTGCCAGTTTCATAAGTACAGGTATCACCACCGGGATGAAAAGGGTGGAAGCCGGCACTCCTGCGATAATGGCCATGGCCAGGGCGAACCAGAAGCCTGCAGATTCGCCCTGACCGGGCATTTTCCTCCTCCTTTCATCTTGGACAGGTAGTTCAAGAACGCCTCCGGGCTTTCAGGTTCTGATGCATCTTGTGAGATTTACTGTTTACCTTTCAGGGTACCTGTATTGCTTCTAAAAGCATTGACTTAAGTCAAGCTTAGAATCGAGGTGTGGATAAGATTTTTTTTTCGGAGCACCTGTTAAGTGCAAAATTCGTTAATGCAGATTTGGAGGAGGTTTTCAGGATTTATGTGAATAATGCTTCACATAATTGAGGGGAGAAGGTAACAAAATTTATCTGGATTAAAAATAATTTTGGTTTGTAAATATTTTAACATTGAGATGGATCCGGGCATGGCCTCATGAATCAGCGGGGTATGGCATAAATTTTCAAGCCTAAAAGGAGGGATGTTATGGCTGGAAGCAAAGCGAATGTGGCAGCGTATGTGGTAGGTATTGCGGTGCTCGTTGCTGTGGCCATCGTGGTTATATCCGCGCTGGTGGCGGAGCGGCCGGTAGAGGAACCGCAAGTCTTCGGTACCGAAATCACCAGGGCAGGGGCCGAATACGTGGGCTCCAAGGAATGCATGGAATGTCACCAGGAGAACTATATGGGGTGGATGGGGACCCTGCATCCCTACAAGATCAGAGAGGTCAGTCGGGAGGCGATAGAAGGAGATTTCTGGCATAACAACACTTATGAGAGAGATGGGGTTACCCTGACAATGAAGGAGGAGGACGGCAGATTCTACATCAATACTGTAGACAGAGACGGTGAATACCAGGATTATGAGATTCATTACACTCTGGGGGGGGGAATGGAAACAGCGCTACATGTTGGAATGGGATGACGGAAGCCTTTATATCCTTCCGATACAGTGGAATGTGGCCACCAGGGAATGGGTGAACTATGCCGGTGCTGCGCCGGACGCAGACAATTACTGGGCAGACAGAAGCCGCCTGTGGCAGATTGGATGTGGAAGCTGCCATGCCACGGGCCTGGACATCGGTTATGATCCTCAGACGGATACTTTCAATACAACCTGGGTTGACGGCGGTGCAGGCTGCGAAGCCTGTCACGGGCCTGGCAGCAATCACTTGGATTCGGCCCCGGGCTATGAAAGCTTTACCATTATCAATCCTGCGCGAATGCCCTATAAAAAAGCCAGACTCGACGTATGCGGCCAGTGTCACAACCGGGGAGCATCCAAAGCTCTTGTTGCCGATCATTACGATATCCCAGGGGCCGCGGACAGATTCGGCTATCCTTATGGATATATACTCGGAACAAATGTAGAAGACTATTATGAGTCTGTTGACCCGGAAAGAGATTCACCCAGACGCTTCTGGCTCTCCGGCCATGAAGCCTCTCACCGGCAGCAGGCTATCCTCTGGTCAAGAAGCAGGCATTATGATGCAGGTGTTACCTGTATTGACTGTCATGCAGGACATGGAGAGGGCGGCCATTTCAGGTTGACCAAGGAGCCGGGCAACAAGGTCTGTATGAGTTGTCACAGTGAACCGGAAAAGACTAACCCCGGCATTCACAGCATCCATGCCAGCGGCAGCTGTGTTGATTGCCATATGCCGCGGTCTGCGAGAACCGCCACCCTTCTTACCGATTACGGCGGCGACATCAGGAGTCACAGTTTTCAGTTCCTGTATCCCCAAGCTACAATCGACGCCGGAGGGCTGGAATATCAGTCCAACACCTGCAACAACTGTCATTATCACGCAAACCACGCTCCTGAAGACCTGCAGCGCGTAGTGGACAAACTCAGGGAAGATCGGCGCGAGGCCTTTGGAATGCTAGATCGGAACTAGCCGGGAGGCGGCGGGGGACCTGATCTCCCGCTTTCCCTCTCCGTTTTGGCGGCTCCGGAGACGCCGTTTGTTTTTCTCATCGCTATGATCCTGGTGCGTCGGCGTTTCAAGGGAAACTTAAGGAAGGTGTGCACATGAAAACAGAAGAGCTGAAAAACAAGGGAAGGCGCAGGTTTTTAAAGAGCCTTGCTCTTGCGCCGGTGGCGGGAGCGGCTCTCGGGGAAGTTTCTGCCAGGGCTTCCAGCGGTGAAGAATACGCCAAGCTTGTGGACTCCAGCAAGTGTATAGGCTGTCTGCGCTGCGTGAGCAGCTGTAACCGCTGGAACCAGCTGCCGGCTGAAAATACTTTTGAGTTGACCGGCAGGACCTTTATGGTGGTCAACAAGAAAGCCCCGCTCCGCAACAGGAACATGGGCAGATTCGTCAAATGGCAGTGTCAGCACTGTCGTGAGCCGGCCTGTGCCAGGGTATGCC
>PUMA01000196.1 GCA_003551155.1 Desulfonatronospira sp. | reverse complement strand
CTCCTGCCAGGTTAAGCTGGGAAGCTGCTTCGCTGCCTCCCAGTTCATCAGCTGTCAGCCCCAGGATATATATGTCCTGACCCGGCTCCTTGAAGTCGCTGCTCAAGCAGAGATTGACGTCCGGGATGACGCTGATTACGGAGAAAAGCACGGTGGGCGGGATGGAAATCCTGATGTTATCCCCCAGGTAATCGTTTTTCATGGAATCCTTGCCTGAAATGCAGGGAACTCCGAATCCTCGGCAGAAATGGGCCAGGGCCTGGTTGGCCCGAACCAGCTGGGCCAGCTTGTATTTGCCGTCGGGATTTTTCTCGGAATGCACAGGGTCACACCAGCAAAAGTTGTCCACTCCGGCCATGTGCTCCATATTGCCTCCCACGGCCACATTGTTTCTGATGCCTTCATCAATGGCATTGGCCATCATCCAGTAGGTATCCAGATCGCTCAGCCGGGGACAGATCCCGTTGGAGATCACCAGTCCTCTGATTTTATCCAGATCCGGACGGATCACTGCTGCGTCTCCCGGTGCATCACACCTGATCCCTGTCAGAGGCTTGAGCACACTGCCGCCCTGCACCTCATGATCGTACTGGCGAATGATATATTCCCTGGAACAGATATTCAGCCTGGAAAGCATATCCAGGAGCAGCTCTTTTCCATGGCTCGCATCAGGATCAGCTGAAACTGCTGCACAGATATCCGGGCGCTCCCATACAGCCTCCAGGCTCATCCGGGAAAGACCGTGATGCAGAAAATCCATATCCAGGCAGCCCACCACCCTGGATCCGTATCGGACCAGAAACCGGCCCTGGTTGTTAAACTCGCCCAGGACAGTGGCTTCCACGTCCATTTCCCGGGACAGTTCCAGGAAAGACTGGATTTTCTCCGGCGGCACAGCCAGGGTCATGCGCTCCTGGGCTTCAGAAAGCAGGATCTCCCAAGGCTTGAGCCCGTCATACTTCAATGGGGCCAGGCTCAGGTCCAGATCGCAGCCTCCGCTGTCCTGAGCCATTTCACCCACGGATGATGACAGACCTCCGGCCCCGTTGTCTGTGATGGCGTTATACAGGCCAAGATCCCTGGCCCTGATGATGAAGTCGTACATTTTGCGCTGGGTGATGGGGTCTCCTATCTGCACTGCAGTGGCCGGAGAACCGGCATGCAGCTCTTCCGAGGAGAAGGTGGCTCCGTGAATACCATCCTTGCCGATACGTCCTCCGGTCATGACGATCAAATCCCCTGGCAGAGCCTTTTTCAGATAACCTGGCCGGCCGCACAGCACGGCTGGTATGCTGCCCACTGTACCGCAAAAAACCAGAGGCTTGCCCAGATATCTTGGTTCGAACACAACCGCTCCGTTCACTGTGGGGATTCCGGATTTGTTTCCGCCGTGTTCAACGCCTTCGCGAACCCCCTCCATGACCCGGCGGGGATGCAGCAGCCTGGGAGGCAGGGGCTGGTCATAAAAGGGAGAAGCGAAACAGAAGACATCTGTATTGCATAAAAGCTCTGCTCCCATTCCGGTGCCCATGGGATCGCGGTTCACTCCGACTATCCCGGTGAGCGCGCCTCCGTATGGATCCAGGGCCGAAGGGCTGTTGTGGGTCTCAACCTTGATGCATACATCCATGTCCCGGTCAAAGGCAATGACTCCGGCATTGTCCCTGAATACGGAACGGCAGAAGTCCCGGTCTTTTTTTTGTCTGCGGATGTCCCTGGTACTGGATGCGATATAGGTGTCGAACAGACTGTCAATGACAACTCTGCGGCCGGTTTCCTTATTGAGATAATCTATGCGGGCGTTGAAAATTTTGTGCTTGCAGTGCTCTGACCAGGTCTGGGCCAGACATTCCAGTTCCACGTCCGTGGGCTGGGAAGGCAGTCCCAGGCCCCGCCTTCGTGCCAGAACACCCTGGTCCCGGTAGTACCCAAGTATGGTGTGCATCTCTTCCAGGCTCAGGGCCAGGACCATTTCCCTGCTCAGCTGCATGAGAGCAGCATCGCTTAGACCCTCGAGCACTATGCTTTGCACCTGGACACTGGGTCTGCCGGTCACCCTGGCTTCCTTGGGAGCAAATCCCGGTTCCCTGGACCATTGCAGGCGATCCTTGATTTCAAAACGCTCTATGAGTTCGTTTGCCAGAAGATCCCTGGCTATTTTTATTGCCTGTTCACGGTCCAGATCGGCTTTGAGCAGATATTGACGGCTGGTGTAGACCCGTATATCCGGCTGGGGATTCTGCAGGGCCTGCTTAAGCGCCCTGGCTGCGGTGCGGCCTTCATTGTCAGTCACTCCGGGCTTGAAACCCACTTCTATTATCCAGTCAAACTCCCCGGCCTGGGAAGAGAATGCAGCCCGGTGCAAGACCGGGTCAAACAGAATCTGTTTGTCCAGGACCTCCTGCTTCTGCTGCTCATCCAGCCCGGAGATGGTGTAGCAGACAATGATTTCCGCCTGCTGCACTGCTATTCCCAGGTGCTGATTGATTTTTCTGGCCACCCCCTCGCCCTGCACATCCCTGACATGGGGCAAAAGAGCAAGTTCCAGCTTTTCCGGCATCACCACTCCTTGTTGGGCCTGACCGCCATCAAAACCTTCTGTTGCGGACCACCTCAATAATATCCTGGAGAAGAATTTTTTCCGGGCTTTCAGGAAAAACCTCCAGGGCCTGTCCTGCACGCTCCAGATAAATCCCGGCCTCATCACGGACTGCCCGGTCCAGACCCATTTTCTGTACACTGCTGATGATTCCCTGCATCTCACTGTCTGTGAGTACGTCTCTGCCCAGCCTGTCCAGCAGCTCCTGTCTGTCTGACTGTTCCAGTGACTGCAGGTAAAAAATAAGGGGCAGAGTTATCTTGCCCTCCCGGAGATCACCCCCCAGAGGCTTACCCAGAAGATGGCCTTCTGCTGCATAATCCAGGGCATCGTCTACCAGCTGAAAGGCCATGCCCACGTTAAGTCCGAAATTGTCAGCCTGTTTCAGCTGTTCTCTGGAGGCCAGGGCCAGCATGGCACCGCAACTGCATGCAGCCCTGATCAGATCAGCAGTCTTGCCTTTGATGATCTGCAGGTAAGTCTCCTTGTCCTGGCTGGGCTTTCCCAGCTGAGCTATTTCCTCAATTTCTCCCGAGGCAGTGCTCATAATGGCCCTGGACACGCAGTAGTTCATGGCCGGGATATCGTACCTGGCCACAATGAGATTGGCCAGGGCCAGCAAAGCATCTCCAGCCAGAACAGTGCGGTGCAGGCCAAAGACAAGGTGGGACGCCCTGCGTCCTCTGCGCAGGTGGGCGTTATCCAGGATATCATCATGGATCAGAGTTGCCGAATGCAAAAGCTCCAGGGAACAGGCCAGGGGATAGATATCCTCTTTTTTATGGCCCAGGCCTCTGGCGCATAAAATGGTCAGCATGGGCCTGAGCCTCTTGCCCCCGGCCATGAGAATATGCTCGGCCACTTCCCGGACAAGGGGATTAAGGTCCGCCACTTCTCTTTTCAGGGTCTCATCTACCAGAGGCAGTTCCCGGCTGAAAAAATCTTGCAGTCCGCTCATTTGGTCTTTGCTTTAAACCATGACCGGCAAAAGAGTCTTGCTCGTCTGTTGACATAAATCACTGGACAGAATCCTCTGCAAAAGGTTTCCAGGGAGGATTAACAATCCTCACTCTGTAAGGGATTCATTTTCATGCCCCTTGTTTGATCTCCTTGAGTGCCTGAAGCGCCTTCCTCCCGGTACTGCCCATATCCAGACTGTAGTCATTGACGTAAGCCTGAACATGTCTGTCCATAATTTCGGGTTCAACCTCCTGGGCCAGGTGGGACATTAGGGGTCTGAGTCGGGACTTGTTTCCATCTGCCGCACACAGGCTTTCGCGGATCTGATCCTGCACCACAGAGACAATATCCTCTCCCAGACTCTTGTGCAGGGCAATGCACCCCAGAGGCAGAGGCAGACCAAAAGTATTATCCTGCCACCACCGGCCCAGGTCCAGGATCAGGTCCATTCCGTATGTCCTGTAAACCAGGGCTGTTTCATGTATAAGAAGCCCTGCCTCCGCTTCTTTTTTGTTAAGGCTGTCCACTATACGATCAAAAGGCATGGGCACGGGCTGAAATTCATAATCCAGTGCAGCCCGCAAAAGGATATAAGCAGTGGTTTGCATCCCCGGAACCGCAATTCTTGCGGGCCTGGAGCCAGCGTCTTTTCTGGCTACAAGCTTGGGTCCGTGCTCCACTCCAAAAGCTCCGCCAGAAGACAGGATATAATAGCTCTTTTCCAAATCAAGCGCCATAGCGGCTGAAACCTTGACGACCAGGACCCTGTCCTGCCCGGCCCATCTGTTCAGGACATCCACATCCTGCCAGTAAAATCTGGACCGGCACCCCTCAAGGTCAGGAATGATTCCCAGAATCCAGGCCCCGAAAATGTAAGTATCATTGGGACATGGTGAGATGGCCACGCTCAAGTTTTTGCAGGTGTGCATCAAAGAGCGTCCTTATTCCAAATTCCGGTCCACAACCCTTTAAGTGCCCTGAAGGCTGCATCCAGATCCCAGTCCCTCTGCTCTCTTGAACCTGCAAGATTGGATATGGAGCGAGCCTCCACAAATCTGACATTATGCATCAGGCATACATAGGCCAGAGCAAATCCTTCCATGTTTTCCATACCAGCCTGATACCTCCGGGCCAGCTTCCGGGCCAGCCCGCGGCTGCCGCTTGTCCCGGCCACAGTCAGGGAAGAGGTCCTGCTCCAACCTGTTTTTGGACTGATACATAAAATGTCCTTGTATTCGCCTGCATCCGGAGGATCAAGCAGTATCCTGTTCCACAGGGCGCCCGGGCCTTTTCCCATCAAAGGAAAGCCCAGAGCCCTTGGGTCCACATGATCGGATCCGGTCCTGATCCCGTATTCCGGCCAGATTTCAACATCAGCCAGACAAACAGAGCCCAGAGGATAAAGTTCCAGATCATAGCTGCCAGCGATACCCACATTGATCACCAGTTTTATGCCCGGTCTGGACAGCAGGCACCTCTGGAGACTCAGGGCCGCATTCAGCGGTCCCACACCGCAGGCCAAAAAACAGATCTCCTGGCCCCTGTACACGGCACATTGCCCCAACTCGGCCTGAAAATCAAACCCCTGCCCGCCGGGATAAAAATGCCCAAGTTCCCTGGGCGTAGCTCCGACAAAAAGAATCATGGCCCGGTAGTATCATTTTGTTTATCCGGGCAAAAACATCTGCCCGTAAAGGTTGATGGACTTTCAGTACTGGATTGACTATTATGAATTTATGCAGTTTGACCTGAATCTTTTTCTGTGTGCTCTGGGTCTGGCCTTTATCCTGGAAAGCATTCCCTATTTTCTGTTTCCGGAAAAAATGCCGTCCATCCTGAACACTCTGGCCAGCCAGTCTCCATCAAGACTTCGCCGATTGGGCCTGACCGGCCTGCTGTGCGGGATCCTGGTTATCTACCTTGGACAGAGCCTTTGAGGCTTCAGGGCTACGTGAACAAAGACGATTCCGGAACTTAAGGGATAGTAAAACACCCGGTAAAAACCCGCCTGGACCAGCTCCATGGCCAGCCTTTCCTCGTCCGGGAATCCGGCAATAGTGTTCGCAAGATAAGTATAAGCCTCTCTGTCTCTGGAAACCAAACGGCCTATCAGAGGCAGCATACGGAACAGGTAAAGGTTGTACAGCCCCTTCCAGATTTTTTTTCTTCCGGTGCCGAACTCCAGAATACACAGCCTGCCACCGGGCTTGAGCACCCGCAGGATTTCCCTGTAGGCCTGCTCCCGGGGAACAATGTTCCTGATGCCGAAGGCCATGCTTGCGCAATCAACGCTTTGGTCCTGCAGGGGCAGAAAACGTGCGTCCGCTTGAACCCCCAGGAATTCCCCGCTGAAATTCCGGGTGAGCTTTTTTCCCCCTCTGACCAGCATGGGACGAGTGAAGTCCAGGGCCAGTACCTTTGAACCGGGATTGCCCCGCAGGATTTCCCTGGCCACATCCATGGTTCCGGTAGCCAGATCCAGGACCAAAGATGTGTTCTGCAAGCGGATGTGGCTGGAAAGCCTGCGGCGCCAGTAAAAATCCTGACCCAGGCTGAGAAAGTGGTTCAGAAAATCGTACCAGGGCACTATCCTGCTGAAATAACCAGCCACTTTGCGGCTGTGGTCCCCATGCATGACTCTTATTATCCGTCCTGCTCCGAACCGGCCTGTTCTTGATGCTGCGCCCTGATGGTACTTAATACTTCCCGGTAAATGGGGGAAAAAAACTCATGAAAATTGCCCGGAGAGATGCGGCCCACCTCAATGAATTTGACCACGATCTCCTTGGTAACCTGCACTGCCTGCTTTTGCTCCTGGTCCATTGCTGCCTCGTCTTTGATTGGAAAAAACCGCCCGGTGGGGAAATGGCTTGACCAGTCAATACATTTGCCGGGCGGTCAAAAGGGAAAAACCTGGGAAGCCCTCCCCTTTTAAAAATTAAATTTCACCATGGACAATAAACAGAGTCGAGAACGGCTTGCCTGCAGATGGGACTTGGGCGGCCCCGGACGGACCGCCCCGGTGTGAAAACGGTTTTCAGTCCTGATCCTGCTGTTCCTGGAGCATGGCCACGATTTCCTCCCTGATTACCCTGGAGGCTGCTGCAGGGATCTGTTGCTGCAGGCTTTCCTCCAGATCCTGTCTCAGACTGGATACAAGCTGATCCACATCCGTCCTGCTTAAGAAAGTCCAGCTGGTGGAATCTTCCAGCCAGGAAACCAGAGTCTTTTTTTCGTTCTGCCAGCTCGTTTCAATCTCCTGGATTCTGTCCTCAAAAGTCTGGACGAGTTCCTGCTTTAAATCGCTCAAGGCCTCAAGCTGAGTTTGCTCCTCCCTGAAAGTATCGATCTTCTCCTGTATTCTTTGATTAAGTTCTTCCTTGACGGCCTGAATATCATAGGACTTAATGTCTTCAATCCTTCCTTCAAGGGTTTCCAGCTTCAGTTGCAGCTCTGAAAGGTCCTCAGCCCTTAATGCATTGATTTCCGACCTGATCTTGGCACTGGACTGTTCCATGACCAGGTCCACTATCCTGGTGGAAATGGCCTGGATCACCTCCAGGGCTTCCCCTTTTTCCTCCACTGCCTGCAACACTCGATCCTGAAACTGTTCTTCCTGGATCTTGATCCGGTCCTGCAGCTGTTCCAGGCGTTCTCCAAGAGTTACTACCTGCTGTTCAAGATTCTTAAGGGTTTCAAACTTTGACTCTTCTGCTGCTCTGGAAGCAGGTTCAGCAAGAATTCCGGCTGCAGTGTCAGGCCGGGCATGAGACTCAGGCAGAGATCCCTCCCCGGTTCTGGTTTCTTCCTGGAGCAGACCACTGAGTTCCCTGTCCTGACCCTCAGTATAGCCTGTTTTATTATGTTCCTGTTCTCCACCCAGGTCTGCAAAAAAATCGTTTAAATCTTCATCTGAATCATCATCCCTGCCCCGGGTGGAGTTCCCGGCTCCTGTCCGCATTTTTTCAGGATCACCTTCCTGGATGACTTCTGTAAGGTCAATAACTTCCTCTTCCTGCAGATCTTTTTTTTCGCCTCCAGTCATATGTACCGCCTCGAATTGTATATTTGACTCCAGGACTGCCTGCCCTGGGTCCTTTTGGCCTTATCAGCCAAAAAATCTCAATTAACAGTTTTTGCGAAAAGGTTGAAAAATCGAGCTCTGGCTCTGTAACCGTCCGTCTCTGGAATACGGGGATCTAATAACTTATGCTGCTGTCTCGGCTATGAACTAGAGACTTGTTCTCGGATGGAGTGAACCTTGAAAAATTTGCAGAAAAGAGGGAGGGGAAACTATTTTCCCTCCCTCCATGGCAACAGGTTACTCTTCCCTGGGATGACAGTCAGGGCAGGCTGTCGGGCCGGTAGGCTCTCCGGCTCTGGCCAGATCGCGGTGGCAACCGGCCATGCACATATCATGGTAAGCTTTGTAGAAATAGCGGATGTCCCGCCTGTCCTCCGGGGTCTCAGCCACGGCCATGTCGTGACACCCTGCATCCATGCAGCCCTTGATCTCCTTTTCACCGTCCCAGGTATGGTGGCAGTCTGTACATTCAAAATCAGCATGCACACTATGGGAAAATGGCGACGGAGCCTCTCTCATCTCGCCATACTCCTTGGGTGCATAGATCAGCATCTCATCAGGATATGAGCCATGCTTGTACTCCATGTCCATGTCCTTGTACTCGTGCTGGTAGGTCAGACCGGCATAAAGGGCGGGCAAGACCAGAAAGCCCACAAAAAACGCGCAGATAACACCGATGATTACGGACTTTTTCATACTCCTCACACCTCCTTATGTTTTTGGATTGTAACATATTGCACAATCTAAATTCTTATTAAGACAGAAATAAATATCCTGTCAAGCAATACTGTTTTTTTCAACAGGATTAAAATCTGATCTGCCTGACCGCATCCAGGGTGCGCTCCCAGTCCTTTTCCTGGTGGGCAAAAGAATTGAAGGCGCATTCAAAGTTGGACGGGGCCGGATAAATATGCTGTCCGCGCAATCCGGCGTAGAACCTGCAGAACAGGTTCTGATCCGACTTCTTGGCCGAGGCGAAATCCTTCACCGGCTCCTGCGTAAAAAACAGGGTAAACATGGAACCCAGGCAATTGAGCTGTACAGGCAGGCCCTTGCTCTTCAGAATTTCCTTCAGGCTTTCGGCCAGTTCCCGGGTTTTTTTCTCCAGCAGGGCGTAATCCATCTCCTGCAGAACCTGCAGGGTGGCCAGGCCGGCAGTCATGGCCAGAGGATTGCCGGACAGAGTGCCGGCCTGGTAGACCTCTCCCACCGGAGCAACCCTGCGCATGATTTCCTTTTTGCCGCCGTATGCACCCACAGGCATGCCCCCGCCGATAATCTTGCCCAGGCAGGTGAGATCAGGAGGCACTCCGTAATATCCCTGGGCTCCGGCATAGGAAAGCCTGAATCCGGTAATGACCTCGTCAAACACCAGCAGGGCCCCGTACTCATCCGTCAGTGTGCGCAGCCCTTCCAGAAAACCGGGCACAGGGGGCACCAGCCCCATATTGCCTGCTGCCGGCTCCACGAATACAGCAGCTATTTCCTTTCCCTGACGGGCAAAGATATCCTTGGCCTGTTCCAGGCTGTTGTAATCGGCCAGCAAAGTCTGAGCAACCACTTCCCCCGGGACTCCGGGGGTGCCGGGTATGCTCAGGGTGGCTGCGCCTGATCCTGCACTGGCCAGAAAAGCGTCCACGTGGCCGTGATAGCATCCGGTGAACTTGACCACCTTATCCCTGCCGGTATAACCTCTGGCCAGGCGCAAAGCGGACATGGTGGCTTCGGTCCCGGAATTGACCATCCTGACCATGTCCACCCCGGGCAGGGCCTGGACGATTTCCCGGGCCAGCTCCACCTCGGGTTCACAGGGAGCTCCAAAGCTTATGCCGTTATGCAGGGCTTTCTCAAGGGCATCGCGCACCCGGGGATGATTATGGCCCAGAATCATGGGCCCCCAGGACATGACATAATCAATGAACTCCTCTCCCTCTGGAGTGTAAACATACGGCCCGTCAGCCCTGGAGATGAACAAAGGTTCCATGCCTACGCTGCCGCAGGCCCTGACAGGACTGTTAACTCCGCCGGGGATCAATTCCCTGGCCTGATGGAACAGTTTCTGGGAAATACTCATAACAAACCACCTTTATTGAATTTTGCCTCTTGACTTCAGGCTCCTCAACATCTGCCGGGGACCCTGTGCTGCAAAGCTCAGCCTGTTTTTTGCATTCCTGAATATCATGGGGTGGGCCTTTACTGGTTTTGGCTGCCTGGACTTAGAGTCCACGCCTTGAGACTCCGGGCAGTATTTCAAAAATACTGCATGGAAGTTTTTTTCAGTTCCTCGTAGCTGAAAAGCATCTCATACTGATCCACCCCGGTTTCCTGTACCAGTTCCTTGACGACCCTCATACATTCCTCCCGGTTGCGGCCATGGACCATGGTGTACAGGTTATAGGGCCAGTCCAGACAGCTGTCCCGTTCATAACAGTGAGTAATTTCAGGACGGGCGGCCATGATTTTGCCCACCCGCTGCACATTATCATCTCCATGCACGAACCAGGCCACCATGGCATTGTGCCCGTATCCGGCCTGCTGATGTCTGAGGGTGGCTCCAAATCTGCGGATATATCCCTTTTCCTTGAGCCGGTGCAAAAGCTCCAGGACTTCCTGCTCACTAATACCGGCTTCCCTGGCCAGCTCAGCAAAAGGGGTCTCGGAATCGGGCAGATCCGCCTGAGTTACTCGCAGTACCTTCTTTTCATTTTCGGCAAATTCAGAAGGACTCATAACTGATCCATCATAAAGATTGTTTCGGATCCAGAAACATTTCGAGTCAGAAACTATCCGGATCTTGAACAGGATTTACAGTAAATCCCATATCATCTGCTGACTACTGAATAAAACCGTAACCATTTTTACCTGCCAAGGCAAGCATGGATCAGTCCTTCATGTCTGTACGGCTTTCTTTAGACCTGTTTTTTGATGCTTTGGGATGGGAACTGTCATAGATCCGCATGACATGATCAAGGTTGAGATGTGTATAGCGCTGCGTGGTGGAAATCCTGCTGTGGCCCAGAAGTTCCTGGACTGTGCGCAGATCCGCTCCACCCTGCAGCAGATGGGTGGCAAAGCTGTGACGCAGGGTATGCGGGCTTACTCCCTGCATCTGAGCGGACACCAGGGCCAGACGCTGAATGATCCTGGCTGCCTCGCGGCGGTGAAGCCTTTTACCCCGCAAACCCAGAAAAAGGGCTTTTTCCCGGACATCAGGTCCAAATGCACTGCGCTGCTGGATATACTGCTTGAGTCTCTCCTTTCCGGGCACCGTCAGATAGGCCATGCGCTCCTTGCGGCCCTTGCCCTCCACCCGGACCAAACCCTGGCCCAGATCTGCATTGTCCAGATCAAGTCCCAGAGCCTCGCTGATCCGCAGCCCTGAACCGTAAAGCAACTCTGCCAGGGCAAGATCCCGCATTGTCCTGGGACTCGGCTCCAGTCGGGCCTCCACCAGACTCAGGGCCTGATCAACGTTCAGAACCCCGGGTTGAGGCTGCTCCTGCTTGGGGTTTCGAATGCCGGTGCATGGATTATGCTGATTTTTTCTGGTCTTCTGCAGGAACCTGAAAAAAGAGCGCAGGGAGGACAGCTTCCTGGCCACGGATGACTTGGCAATGCCCTGTCTGTGCAGCTGGACCAGAAAGGCCTGCACGTCCTGTTTGACTATGTCCTGGGCATGGGCGCAGGATTTTCCCCTGGAGTGCAGAAAGGCCTCCCACTGAGCCAGATCAACTCCGTAGGCCCTCAGAGTGGCCCCGGAAAAACCCTTTTCCACATCCAGATAGGCCAGAAAATATTCCAGGTTTTCAGGCAGAGTTTCCATTGGCCGGCCCATGCAATTCCCCACAGTTCTTACAGTCTGAAGTACATTCCCGGCTCTCTCCTGACCACTCCCAGGATTTCCAGGTGAATGAGGATCCTGCTGACTTTGGACACGGATATATCCAGAGACTGTGCCAGGTCGTCAATATGTATGCGTCCTCTCTTTATAAGCATGCTTGCAACCTGCTTCTCTTCACTGCTTAAACCCTGTGGCAGCTCAGGTTCAGTTTCAGTTTCATCTGGATGCCGGCTGTTTTCCGTCCATTGCTGGACCTCACTTCTTCTCAGCCTGGGTCCTAGAACCTCCAGGATATCCCCTGCAGTCTGTACCAGTACTGCACCCTGCCGGATAAGGTGGTTGCATCCGGAAAAGGTATCCAGGTTGACTGCTCCGGGTACAGCAAACACCTCCCTGTTCTGTTCCAGGGCATATCCGGCTGTAAGCATGCTCCCGCTTTTGAGTTCCGCCTGCACCACAAGCACTCCCAGGGATATTCCACTGATAATCCGGTTGCGGTAAGGAAAATTGTGGGCCTCCGGCCTGGTGCCCATGGAAAACTCGGAAATTATCAGGCCATTATTCTGGATGGGTCCCCACAGATCCCGGTTCCTGGCCGGATAAATCAGGTCAATACCTGTGCCCAGAACTGCGATGGTCTTGCCGGATCCTTTGAGCCCCCCCTTATGGGCCTCTCTGTCTATACCCTCGGCAAACCCTGAAACAATGGTCAGACCCTCCCTGGAAAGATCTGAACAAATCCTGGAAGCCATTTCCCTGCCGTAGCCCGAGCTGTTTCTGGATCCCACTACAGCCAGGCAGGGATTTTTCAGAAGAGAAATGTCTCCAAGATAGTAGAGAAGTATAGGCGGACCAGCAATATGCCGTAATGGCTCCGGATATTCCGGATCAGACCAGATAAGCACCCGCATCCGGCCGGATTCTATGCGCTCCAGCTCTTCCAGGGCCTGGCTCTCCCATTCCTTGGCATGGAACCGGCTGGACTGAGCCGGGCTCACCAGCCCCATGTCCGCCCAGTATTCGCTCTTGGCCAGGGCCCTGGCCGGCGAACGAAATACATCCAGAATTTTCTGCCAGGTCCTGCACCCAAGACTCTTGGACTTGGAAAGAGCCAGACAGGCCCATATCTCTTCAGATCTGGTATAAGTGTGCACTTTGACTTTTTCCCGACCTGGTCTGCCCTGAACCTCCATCAGAAGGGGAGCAGGCTGAAAAATCTTGCCCGGGCAGGCACAGATGGTCAAAATACTGGATCATTGACTGATTTTCAAGGTTTTTGACCGCAATCCAAGAATATATTCTTGCCAGTTACGGGCTTTTGGGGCAGAATTTATATAATTTACCCTCATCTGGAGAGCTGGCATGCTGTTTTTTTCAGTTCTGGACTGCTTATCCATAGCCCTGGGGATAATGATCCTGGGCTGTTTCTTTGGAGTGCCTGCCCTGGCTTTTTTGAATGCCCTCTTTGGGGTTCTGCGCAAAAGGGTGTTCATGACCAAACTGGCCAGGCAGCTGGCCAGACTGGGTCTTCTGATCATTATTGCCGTTGCAGTGCTTTCCAGCGGTGCACTTTTGGGGTGCATATATCTGGCCCCGGACGCCGGGATATGGCTTGAGCACCGCTCCTTTTGGGAGGCTGCCCTGTATGTCTGTCTGGCTGCACTGTTTTTTTTCGCCATTTACTGCTTCACCTGGAACAAGCTGAGCAGCTTCCAGCCCGTGCATATAGTTCTGGGGGCCACAGGTGTAGTCGGGGCCAAGATTTTCCTGGGACTGATTCTGTGGTCCATGTGGCGCGAACTGGAGACCGTGTCCCCGGTACATCCAGCGCCTGACTCCATATTCTGGCCTGTAATGGTGCAGATATATCTTCTTTCCCTGGCAGCCGGCTCCTGCCTGGGAATGATCTATCTGATTTACCGGCGCCGGCTGGATGATTTTGGACGGGACTATTATCGTTTCGCCCTGAAATGTACAGCCAAGTGGGGCATTTTTTTTACGGCTGTTTCTCCTCTGACCTGCATCTGGGCCTTTCTGGTGAGCCGTGATTTTTTTGATCCCACATATCTGATTCTGCCCGGGATCGGATATGCGGCACTTTTGGTCATTCTGATCCTGGCCCTTCTGCGTATATCCCGGAGTACCCAGCCCATGCGGCACAAGCTGGCGGTATTTTTATGCCCTTTTCTGGTCTGGCTCGTGTTTACAGTGCGCCTGGTTTCCTACCTGGAAATGGGAGACATGGCTGTTGAGGAGGAGGTTGTTTCCACCTTCATACGCGGATGGCAGGAGCAGATAAGCAGCTTGTTATAAGGCAGCATCAGCACAGGGGCTGTTATGCCCCGGACTTCAGGTCTAATGAATTCTAATCCTTGAGCGGATATTTGCCGCAGGTAAACTTCTCCCCTTCAGGACAATAGCCCAGGCGCTCGCATTTAGGCCCTGCCGACGCAAAGATCACCGGCAGATCCTCACGGACCATCTCAAGCATTTTCCAGGCCAGTTCACGGATCTCCCACTGGGCCCTTTCACAGCATCTCAGTTCAAAGAAATTGAGCAGGCTGCGGCAGTTCATGGTGGCCACTATCTTGGACTCGGCAGCATTGGGAAGTATGAACCGGGCATCCTCGTTGGCTTCCTCCCTGGTCCGCCCGTTGGATTTAAGGGTCTTCTGCAGGTCCTGATAAGCCTCCTGAATCAGGTCCATGAGCCGGACAAACTTTTCCCTGGCCTTGGGGATCCTTTCTATGGCCGGAGGCAGGATGTATTCGAAACCGGATTCATCCACATAGCGCTGGCTCTGCTGGGAGTAGGATGCCAAGCGGTGCCGGACCAGCTGGTGGGTAAGAGACCGCGAAACCCCCTGGATGGCAAAGGTATAGCTGACATGCTCAACAGGGCTGGTATGACCCGAGGCCAAAACCTCTGTAATCAGTGCAGCCTGTTTTTCCAGAGATACCTCTCCGCGCAGAAGCCTGGGCCACATTTCTCCTACAAAGCCCGGGCTGTAGCATTGTCTGAATGCGGCATAGATCAGGGACAGGGCATTGGGTGAACTGTTCAGCAGCTTTACATCCAGTCGTGCTTGCGGCATTCCGTTCTCCTTGATTTCGGCTTAATAATCCGGATTGTCCAGGGGCAGCAGTGCAGGACCGGAAAGGGTCAGCCTGAGATGCTCATAGGCCCTGGGAGTAGCCACCCGTCCCCTGGGAGTGCGTTTTAAGAATCCGCACTGAATAAGATAAGGTTCGTAGATATCCTCCAGGGTGCGCACCTCTTCGGAACAGGCTACAGCCAGGGTCTTGACGCCCACCGGCCCTCCCGAGAACTGGCTGATTATGCATTCCAGGATCTTCCTGTCCATCAGGTCCAGCCCCAGAGGGTCCACATCCATGCGCTTGAGGGCTTGCTTGGCTACCTGTGCATCGACACGGGTTTTTCTCCCCACCAGGGCAAAATCGTGCACCCTGCGCAGGAGCCGGTTGGCGATTCTGGGTGTTCCCCTGGAGCGCTTGCCTATTTCCAGGGCACCATCGCTGGACAGGGATATGCCCAGTATTCTTGCGGAGCGTTCCACTATGGCAGCCAGTTCGTCAGGGGAATAGAAATCCAGGCGGCATATAACCCCGAATCTGTCCCTCAGGGGTGAGGTGAGCAGACCTATCCTGGTAGTGGCCCCCACCAGAGTAAACGGCTCCAGATCAATCTGAACGGTCCTGGCCCCAGGACCCTGCCCCAGTATAAGATCAAGCTTGAAGTCCTCCAGGGCCGGGTAGAGTATCTCCTCCACGCTGGGAGGCATACGGTGGATTTCATCAATAAAAAGCACATCCAGGCGGCCCAGGTTGGTCAGGATGGCGGCCAGATCAGCGCTTCTCTCCAGAACAGGACCCGAGGTGCACACAATGTTCACCCCCAGTTCTGCAGCCAGAATGCGGGCCATGGTGGTCTTGCCCAGTCCGGGATTGCCGTAAAGAATGGTGTGGTCCAGGTGCTGACCCCTTTTCAGGGCCGCGCTCAGATAGACCTTGAGGTTGGAGCGGACATCATCCTGGCCTACAAACTGATCCAGGCTCTGGGGCCTTATGGGTTCATCATGGGACGTAGCTGGCATGTTGCAGTCTGAATTACCATTACTTGCGCATACGGTCAATGCAGCCCGGTTCCGGCTGGACAGGGGCAGGGCTTAACAGGGCCGGCTCACAAGCGGACTGAACCCCTGATCTTACCACCAGAGATCCCGCCATTTCCCAGCAAAAAATCTGTAAATGGATATTTCAGGAAAAAAACCAGCGCCCCAACTATTTTTTAAGTGACTAACGTCCTCTGATACCTGATCCCATCCACGCATCCTGCCAAGCGTCCTGCCACGCGCTTCGCGTGGATCGCGGGACACAAATGAGTTTTTGCAGTTGAAGCTTT
>PUMA01000086.1 GCA_003551155.1 Desulfonatronospira sp. | reverse complement strand
TTCTGAATCCGAATGAAGGGTTTCTTTGTTCAGGCGGCAAGCTGTCCGTAATCATAATTTTACATTCAATATTCTGTTCTTCCTGGCCTCCATCCTTCCATCAATATGTCCCAGGACATAGCTTGCTTCGCAGGAAGCTACTTCCCGGGGATCGTCAGGCATTTCCCTGTCAGAACAGCCGTCACTGAGGCCCTTTGCGTAACTGGCCGGATCAAGTCCCTGCCTGCATGAAGGTTTGAGCGCCTTGTTGCACAGATTCTGCCACAGCAAGTCAATAAAAAGTCTGGTATTCATTTTTTTCTTTTGAGATTTCCAGTTTAAATATACCTACCTTAATTTAGGCCATTATATTCAAAAATAATATTTTTGACCAGCAGGTTTTGCAGTTTTCAGGCAATTACCTTTACATTCAAGGCCTGGATGGATAAATTTCAATGCCCAGGGGACACACTTTCGGCTGCAGCCTTGAGTCATGGACTGATTCCGGGAGTACGGGCATCCATATCCGGTAAGCCTGGTTTCAGCCCTGTGCATGAAGCCCTGGAGCTGTCCAGCCGTAAAAAGCAAGGTGACCGGCAAAAGCTGGTCCTGAAATTCCCGGCTGGAATGGCCTTTGAAAAGGCATCTGAGTGGCATTATCCGTTTGTAAAGACACCTTTGAAAATCCTGCCGACTGTTGCCGGATAACATGCGACAGCCTCCGGTCCTGAAACTTCAACCCGGTATCTTCAACCGAGCCCCCATGACCACCATTCGACTGTCACCTCAAAAAAAATTAGTCCTGGATATTTCTGATCAGGAAAAAGTGTCTGAATTTAAAATCCTGATTCAGGCCTTCAACAGGGACTGGAGGGAAGGGCTTTTCTCTCTGGGCGCCAGAAAAGACCCGGTTCCCTGGACTCCTTTAACGGGTTTCTGGGGGGAGATAGCTTCGCATTATTTAACCAGGATTTGTCATCTTCCCCCCGGTCAAACAGAACCATCCATAGAACGCCCTTCCAGAGAAAAACTGGATTTGTGGGCGGAGTCAGCCCCTCCCATGACCGGCGGCGAATACCTGAACACGGATACCCTGGCGGCAGTCTGGGATCAGCTTGTCCAGTGGGGTACAGGAACAATGGCCAGAGACGGGGGGCTTGAAAAATTTTTAAGCAAAAGGGCTCCCAAATGGAATAAGGTGGGCAGGGTGACTTTTCACCTGGCTGAAAATAAAAACGATTCCCAGCGGCCCTTTGCCTTTATGGCCAGTTTTTCCACTGGAGTCGGATCAGGCGGACAGGTCAAGCACCTTCCCCTGGGCAAGGCCTTTGAACTTTACGCCGGAACAAAGAACAGGCAGGCCCTGATTAAACTTCTGACCCCGGTTAATGAAGCTTCGGCACGCTGTCAGTGGGTCAGGGAAATGGTTGACAGCAGGGCCATCTACCGGCCCATGGCCTGGTCAGCTGGGCAGGCCTATGAGATGCTTCGTTCAGCCGGAGATCTGGAAGAGAGCGGGCTGAGCCTGCGTCTGCCCGACTGGTGGAAAAAAAGACCAAGACCCAGGGTCAGCGCGGTTATCGGAGAAACAAAACAGAGCAGATTCGGGGTTGAGTCCATGCTTGACTTCAGCGTGGATGTGGCTTTGGGCGGAGATTCCCTGTCCAGGCAAGAAATTGAGCAGCTTCTCTCTGGAGAAGACGGCCTGGTTATGTTTAAGGGCCAGTGGATAGAGGTGGATAAAGCCCGCCTGAAAGAGGCCATGAACCACTGGAAAAAGGTGGAGAAGCTCTCAACAAAAGGCGAGGTATCCTTTATTGAGGGCATGAGAATGCTGGCCGGAGCAGCCAGAGACCTGAAAGAAGTCCATGAGGACTGGGACGGGCCGGCCTGGTCCAGGGTTATGGCCGGCAAGTCCATGCAGGAGATGCTGCATCGTCTTCGAAACCCGGCCAATATTGACCAGCCGGAACTGGCGTCAGGCCTTAAGAGTGTACTTCGTCCCTACCAGAAGGAAGGTACTGCCTGGCTCAACTTTCTCAGTCAACTGGGACTTGGGGCCTGTCTGGCCGATGACATGGGGCTTGGCAAAACCATCCAGGTTCTGGCCCTTTTGACCCTTCATTCCGCCAGAAACAATTCCGGTCCCTGCCTGCTCATAATCCCGGCGTCTCTGCTTGGAAACTGGCGGAGCGAAGCCAGACGCTTTGCTCCCCAGCTGAAACTCCTTTTTATACACCCCTCTGAAATGAACAAAAAGGACATGCAGAACCTGGAGCGCGATCCATCCCAATGTCTTAAAGGATACGACCTGGTGGTCACTACCTATGCCATGGCATCACGAACCCCCTGGCTGTCCAGTCAAAAATGGAACCTGATCATCCTTGACGAGGCCCAGGCCATAAAAAATCACTCCACCAACCAGAGCAGGGCCGTGAAAAAGCTCCAGGCCTCGGCCCGCATCGCCCTGACCGGCACCCCTATTGAAAACAGACTTGGCGACATGTGGTCTTTGTTTGATTTTCTCAATCCCGGTCTTCTGGGCAGCGCAGGACAGTTCAAAAAATTTGTCAAGGAAATGGAAGATGGCCCGCAAAAATCATTCGGCCCCCTGAGAAAACTTGTGGGCCCGTATATCCTGCGCAGGCTCAAGACAGACAGGAGCATTATCCAGGATCTGCCTGACAAGACTGAAACCATTCAATACTGTCACCTGACCAGAGAACAGGTCAGGTACTACCATCAGGCGGTAACGGCCATGCAGGCTGCCCTGAAAAATAAAGACAAGACTGATGACATGGCCAGGCGGGGCATAGTTTTACAAACCCTGATGCGCCTCAAGCAGATCTGCAACCATCCCGGCCAGTTTCTTGGAGACAATGATTACTCCCCGGCCAAAAGCGGCAAGTTTTCGAGGATTGCCGAAATTTGCCGCGAACTTGCCCAGCGCCAGGAGAAAGTTCTGGTATTCACCCAGTTTCGTGAAATCATCCCCGCCCTGGAAGAACATTTGACCCATGTATTCGGCAGTCCGGGCCTGCACCTGCATGGCGGAGTCAACGTTAAAAAACGCAAAACAACAGTTGAAGACTTTCAAAAGGATGACGGGCCGCCATTTTTTATCCTGTCCCTTAAGGCCGGAGGGACAGGGCTGAACCTCACTGCCGCTTCCCACGTGATCCATTTTGATCGCTGGTGGAATCCGGCCGTGGAAAATCAGGCCACGGACAGAAGCTTCCGCATCGGCCAGAAAAAGAACGTCCTGGTCCACAAGTTTGTGACCAGCGGGACCATTGAAGAAAAAATAGACAGGCTTATCAGTGAAAAAAAAGACCTGGCCGGGCGGATGCTTTCCAATGCCGGCGAGATCAAGCTCACGGAGCTGCCTGATGAAGAATTAATGGAAATGGTCCGCCTGGATATTACCAGGGCATCCATGACTTAACAAAAGGAGAACACCTATGTCACGGTGGGGATGGGCCCCTTACGTGCCTGCGGCGGCAAGAAAGGCCCGGGCGCGCAGGGAAATGGAAAAACTGCGCAAAAAAGGAAAAACCGTTCATCCCGTGGAGATTCAGGGCAGGCTGATGGCCAGAAGCTTTTGGGGCAAAGCCTGGTGCTCCCACCTGGAATCCTTTTCTGACTATGAAAATCGTCTTCCCAGAGGCCGGACCTATGCCAGGAACGGTTCTGTGTGTCACCTCGGGATAAGCGCCGGAAAAATTGAGGGCATTGTCAGCGGCACAGAATTATATAGAGTGGCCATAAGTATCAAAGAACTGGACAAGAAAAAGTGGGCGTCCATTAAAAAAAGTTGTTCAGGCCGGATCGGTTCCCTGCTTGAGCTTTTGCAGGGCAAGCTTTCAGACGAGGTAATGACCATAGTTACCAATCAGAAAGAGGGCCTTTTCCCCCTGCCGGGCGAAATGTCTCTTTCATGCAGCTGCCCGGACTGGGCGGTCATGTGCAAACATGTGGCTGCTGTACTGTACGGCGTGGGCAACCGCCTGGACTCCAAGCCCGACCTGCTTTTTCTCCTGCGCGGAGTTGACGCGTCTGAACTTATTTCCGGGGAAGTATCCCTGCCCGGGGTTGAATCTGACACAGGGGACATTTTAAGCGAGGACAGCCTGGGAAATATTTTCGGCATTGTTATGGACGAGGAGGTTCTGCCTCCTTCTCCCATGAAAAAATCCCCTAAATCAAAAGTCCCGGATAAAGGCAAGGATACCGTCAGGCCCGTAACCGGGAAAGCATCGTCTGTCAAAGCCGACTCAAGCACTGCTCAAAAAACCGGAAAAAAGAAAAAGTCTGTTTCTAAAGTGTTCACGCCCACAGGGGCCAATATAAGAGATTTGCGTAACCGGGCGGGGCTTTCGGTCTCCAGATTTGCAGCCAGGATCGGTGTTTCGCCCGGGAGTATCTACCGGTGGGAAAAAATTGAGGGAAAGTGTTCTTTACATGACAGCTGTTTCAAGGCTCTCCAGAAAATGCACAATGAATTGAGTAAATAATAACAGCAGCAAGGATAAAATTTTGTAATCAGGCGCCGGCTTAACTGACTGGCTCTTAAGCGCCTGCTGTGGAATTATTATGGCATTCCGGATAAAGCTCTTTATTTTTAACTGGATGTAAACTCCACACGTTGCTGTCCAGGAACCATAAAGATTAATAATGAGTAACAAGTACGAAGAAATCCAGGTTGAATGCCGCAGCGGATACAAGGCCAATGAATATCCTGTGGCCTTTGTCTTTCAGGGCAGGCGCCTGGAAGTCCCGGAAATAGTGGATCGCTGGTACGAAGGGGGAAAGGACCCGGAGAAACCGGTCATTGATTATTTCAAAGTCAAGACGGATGACGGTAGAACCTGCATTCTCATGTACTCGGGCCATCTGGACCAGTGGTTCATCCGCTGCTGAAACATCAAGCCAGACCTGTTGTCAATCCTGTTAAGCCTTCTCCTGGATCATTCTCCGGCAGCGCCTGCAGCTTCTGGTATAGATCCTGGCGAAGAGTGCCCTGAACATATTCCTGATCTGCAGATGCTGCCGCGATCTCTCCAAAGAATGATTGCTCCGGGACATGTTCCAAAACCTCCCGGATGCAGGCTGGTCATTGCTGGAAAGCTGAACAGGTGTCCAGGTTCATGCTCCGGGATTGCTCAGGTACCGGCGCAATGTTCATTGCTCTTTATCAGGACGGAAATCCGGGCACATCAGCATAAGCCGGTTGTCGCAGCAAGCATGCGTTTCATTGGATGACCTTTTCCTGATCACCCCTGTGCCGGAATATTACCGGTGTTTTTTCGCTGATTCCCCGGTTTTTGTCCAAAGTAGAGCGCGGCAAGACCGTTGGTCAACAGCTCGAATCCGGCCCCGGCAAACCCGCAGGATGTAAGCATGGCCCGGATCTGATCTGGGGCGGGAAAGACCCGGATGGATTCTGCCAGGTACTTGAAGGGCTCGGCCGTTCCGGTGATCAGTCTCCCGGCTCCGGGCATGATCCTGAAAGAATAAATACTGTACAAGGACCGGACCCAGGTTGTCCGGGGAATGGAGAATTCCATGGCCAGAAACCTGCCTCCGGGCTTCAGGACCCGGTAAATTTCCTGAAGCCCCTGTTCCAGAAAGACGAAATTGCGAATGCCGTAACCCACGATCACCGCATCAAAGCAGTTCCGGCCAAAGCCCATGTTCTCTGCATCCCCCTGGATCCAGCTGATCTGCCTTTCAACACCTGCCCTGGCGGCCTTTTTCCGGCCGACCTCCATCATGTCCCTGCTTATATCGCAGGCAACAGCCCTTCCCCCGGGCCCGGTCCGCCCCGAGGCCAGGACGGCGAAATCTGCAGTGCCGGCGCACAGGTCCAGGACCTTGTCTCCGGGTCTCAGGCCCAGCCTGGCCAGAGCCCGCCTGCGCCAGAAAAAATGCAGCCCGAAGCTGAGCAGGGTGTCTGCCAGGTCATATTGAAGGGCGATGGCGTCAAAATGGCCCCGGATAAGCCGGCGTTTTTCCGAGGCTGCAACCTTTCTGTATCCATATGAGACTTTTTTGTTGTCCATGCAGCTTGCGCATTTTCCTATAACTGCCGTCCCCAGTCCGTCTCAACAGCGTAGCGCATGCAGGTGGCGAACACCTGATAGCTGAACTCGGGGCAGGATATGTTCTGTCCGGCCAGGATGGCCGATGTCCTGGAATTTTCAAAGATTCTTCTGTCCTGCATGTAGGGACCGTAATACCGGATGTAGCTGTCGAACAGGAGTTCAAGGCCGTTTCTGGGCTGCTTTAAAAATTCATCCGGCTCCACAGCGCGGACGCCCTCCAGCTGAAAAAAACGCCGGGTATAATCTGCAAGCCTGCTGATGGTGGTGCTTCGGGGATTGACGATGTGGAACACCCCCCCTTCCGGGCATCCCCGGCGTATGGCCATGAATGCCTCCACGAAATGGTCCACTGGAATCAGGTTCAGACCGCATTCATCAGAGCTCTGTATGCGCACAGGCAGGTGCAGGACCCCGTTTCCGCCGAGGAGCACTTGCATATCCCGGGCCTTTTTCCCCCCGTTCTCCAGAATGTCTCTGGTGTAGAGCTTCTGAAAAAAGTGCAGGGTGCGGATGGGGTAATAAAGGGCTTTGAACAGGGTCGTTCTGCCGGTTGTTGAGTTTCCGTAGACAATGGAGGGCCGGTAAACGTAAAGGGTTATCCTGTTCACAGCGCAGTGTTCCGCTGCTATTTTCTCCGCCCTGAATTTGGTTTCCTCGTAAACATTGTGAAACTCCCGGACCTGCCCGAAATCCTCGGCACACAGGCCTCTTGATTTGCCGGCCACATAGGCGGTGCTGACCAGGTGAAGAGCCCGGCACGGACTTTCCCGGACCACATCCAGCAGATTTTCCAGGCCGAGGATGTTGGTTCTTTCCACCTGCTCCCGCCTGTCGGGGGAAAAAGAAGTGTCAGAGGCGCAGTGTACGGTTTCATCCGTCTCCCGGGACACCACTCGCGCGTCCCGGGGATCCAGGCCCAGGCCGGGCCGGTTCAGATCACCCTGCAGTATCTTCAGGTCCATGCGCTGGTCTTTTCTGATGCCGAACCAGTTCAGGAGCTGCTCCATCCTCTGGGATGCACTGCTGTTGCTGCGCCCCCTGGCCAGGACAAGAACGCGGTGTCCCCGGGACAGAAGATCAACGGCAACATGGCTGCCTAGAAAACCAGTGCCTCCGGTGACCAGAAAGGTCTGCTGCTTGCGCGTTTGAACCATCATGGCGGCCCGCAGATTCCAGTCTTTAGAGTTTCAGGTGTACAAAAAGGCTTCTTTTCGTGCACAGCCCTGGGAAAAAATATATTTCAGCCATTTGACCCCTTTTGTACTGGCGCTCAAGTTGTCCAGGTAAGGTTCAAACTCCTTCAGGGCCTTGCGGATCTTTTCCTTTTCCAGGGGGTCCTGGTGGTCGATATAGTAATCATACTCAAGTATCGCCCGCTTGCCCAGGTCCAGCGGAGTCAAAAAACCGTAGTCGTTTTCTATTCCGTATTTGTCGGCAATACGCCCCAGCTGGCCGCAGATCTGCTTTATCACTTGCACCCTGTCCAGGGGCACATAGACCAGAAAGGCGAACATGTGTTTGCGCCGGGACATGCGGGCGCTGATAATGCGGAACATGTTCAGCCAGACCATGTCGGTCATTTGGGGCCTTGCATAGAGTTGTGCATAAAAATCCTGCAGGTCCTCATCCACTGCCTGGGCGGCGGTTTCCGGGGACGGCCTGAGCACGGCCTCCAGCAGGGAATACATCTCCGGGCGCAAAAGGATTGCGTAGGGAGGCTGATCGGTGTGCATGCCCGATACAAGGTCCAGCCACTCATCGTCGCCCAGTCTGGGCAGGCCTAGCATGAGCATTCTGAACAGCTTTGAATCAATCACGAATTCGCGCATGGACCTGACCGCTTCCCGGGCGAAGCGGTCCCCGACCATGAACACCACGTAGCGCAGACCCAGTGCATGGGTCAGGCCATAGCGCACCTTGTCTGCAAGTTCTGCCGAAGGGGACATGAACGTGGACAGATAATGGCCGCCCAGCACTCCTAAGGCCAGCCCGATCCGTCTTGTGCTCAGTTCCCGGGCGAAAAGGACGGCCTCCTCAAAATCGTCAAAAGGCACCATCAACCCTTCCTCGTCTTCAGTGGAGGGGTGCAGGCGCACATGGGCCAGGGTGCAGATGCCCGGAGCAGGAGTCAGCTTGTGCTCAAAGCAGAAGGCATTGGCGGCTAGGGGGTCGTTGAGCCGGAAAAAATCACCCCTGGAATCAATAAATTCCATGTCCACGAAGGTGTCCGCGTTGACTCCGTAAGCGTTGGACCAGGTGGAAAAAAGTCCTGTGCAGACAATGTTTCCGCAGACAGTAGCAGCCGGCTCCGCAGTATTGGCCCGAAGCCCGTGCCTGACCGCTTCCTTCTGGAGTTCAAAGGAAGTCACGCCCGGCTCCACCCGGGCGGTCCAGTTTTCACGATCGATTTCAATACCCTTCATCCTGTTCATATCCATGACCAGGCCGTCGGAAAACACGAACCCGAACACACTGCCCCCGTTGCCCCGGACGACATAAGGCAGATTCCGGGTATTGGCGAAGCGGACCAGAGCCGCCACTTCCTCCCTGGATTTGGGGAGGGCTACGTAGCGCGGGGTGCGCATCCCGGCCAGGGGAAAAGGGTCGTCGGCATAGGTCAGCAGGACAGCCGGGTCATTGGAAGCCCACTTATCTCCCACTATCCGGCGCATTGCCTCAAGATCGGGATCGGATGCGGCCTGTACCGGCTGGTTGCCCTGCTCCAGCCATTGCCGGACATGAGTTTTCAGGGCCCTCATCACCTCAACCGGACGCATCCCGGTGACGAAATGGCACTGCTTGTCGCAGATACCGCACAAATCGCAGGAACCGGCAATCTCAACCAGGCCCCGGGTTATGGGAACCAGCCCCCTGCAAAGGGCATGATAAATGTCCATCCTGCCCTGGGGGAAATGGCTGACATATTGATTTTCCTCACCGGACCGGCAGAGTCCGGTGCCCAGATAATCGATTTTGCACATGGCATAGTGCCGGCATTGTCCGGCGGTTTGTCTCGCCTGCTCTGAAAACATGCCTTCCTCCCGTTTGCAGTACTGAAACATGGTGGATTATTGCAAAGCTGCCTTGGCGACCCGGGTAAACAGCCGGGGATATAATGTTTGAAAATTTCAGTGGCGCCATATCCCGTATGCAGTCCGTTCAGGATACATTAAGAGTTTGAATCAACTAAATCAATCAGCTGAAGAGCAAAATTGGCCGGCAGGGATCCCCCTTCCACGGCAAACCCCGAGGAACCAGGAATCTTTGATGCCGGGCGCTGTCCAGGTCCTGTATTGCTGTATGATGAAACAGCCATTACCCGGGTTGATTAAATCGTTGCAATTTGGCTGGGGATTTGTTTAAGCTGGCCATACTCAAGGAGGACGTATTCATTATAGATCATGCCCTGGACCCGGGAGTGAGTTATATTGATATATCACTTGGATGCGGCAGGAACAGTCAGCCAGGAGAGCCTGATGATAAATGAACGACGCAGATCACAGAGGATTTCAGTCTGTCTGAAGGTTGATCTCATGCTGACCGGAAGAAGCGGGGAGACTTTCGCCGGGCCGGTCAATGCCGAGCTTGATACGTTTTCCATGCACGGCGGAAGTGTTGTGCTGCCGAGTATAAAGGCTGACGGGATGCACTTGTTTTACAGCTGCAGTGACCTGGAGAACTGCTGCCTCATGCTGCGCTTTGAGGACGGCTCAGGCCAAAGCCATACTATTTCCTGCAGGCCTGCCTGGTTCGATAAGGAATTGGATGAGGTTCCGGCCTATTATAAGATGGGATTCGAGTTTTTCAGGACCCGGGACCGCAACAATATCAGGCTGCTGCAGGGGATGGCAGGGGGGAGTTCCGGAAAAAACCTGTTCAGGATCATTGGCGATCTTTTCAGGAGAAGTTGATCCAGAACGTGTCCCGCAGAAATGGAGAGTGCCGTTTCGGCGTCCATGAGAACTCCACCCTTACTTTACAGCCGTGAGAATGCCGGGCCTGAAACTATGTCCCGGAAAAAGAGAAAACCGTGGATATCGAGATTGTAGTTTCAGGACCTGATCAGGCTGTTTTTGCGCTTTGCTCCATGCTCAGGTCTTTGAATCCCCTCCTTGAGCATGAAAGGAACGGAATAATGAAAATGTCGGTTTATTCAGAGCCAGGGACCCTTGATGATGATTTGACAGTCATTTCCGGGCTGGCCGGTGAAGTGGAGAAAACCTTTGACCTGACGGAAAAGCTTGATTTTCGCGTCAGGAACCTGGCCTTCTGTGAACCCCCTCCGTCCGGGAGGCAGGTTTCCTGTCAGCCGGTTCCAGAGCTGATTATCCGGCCGGATGGTCCAGTTGCCAGGCAACAGAAACATCCCGGGACAATAATTCTTGATGCGGAACAGGCCTTTGGTTCGGGCAGACATCCTACAACTATTCTGTGTTTAAAGGCTCTGTCCGGGCTGGCACTGAACTGGAGCAGATTCAGGGAAAGCAGGGTGCTGGACTTCGGATGCGGTACAGGCCTTCTGGCCATTGCGGCCCTGAAGCTCGGAGCTCCCCGGGCGGTGGGAGTGGATATTGATGATGACGCCATCCAGGAGGCGGAAAAAAACCGGGTCATCAACAGCCTGACCCATCGATTCAGGGTTATTCAGGGGTCCTGGGAAAAGTTACATGAAAAGTATGATTTGATTCTTCTTAACCTTGTCTCCTCTTTACTTTTAAGGGCGGGCAGGATGATCCCTGCTCATCTCAGGGAAAAGGGAAGGGTAGTGATCTCGGGATTCAGCGCCCAACAAACTGAGATTATGCAGGATTTCTTCATCCCCATGGGATTTGAAACCCTGGAAAAAATGACCAGGGAGGGATGGGGATGCCTTGTTTTCAAAAAATCCGGCTCTGATCCCCCATGCTGAATCCAGTTCCTCGTGAAATTTTGCATGCCATGCGTGTTTTTGGTAATTAAACCCACTTTTACCCATTTCATGCATGGCATGTTCTGGGTAATTAGAGCATGGCGTTACGGTAAAGCTGAGACAGGATGAGCATCTGGCTCCAGGCTGAATGAAGGCTGTTTTTTTCTGCATGATTTCCATGTCACCTTACCAGAAATGCCGGCCATAGGACATGGGCACAAGTCCATGTAAGGCAATACCCGGAAAGGATCATGTTGACGTCATGCTGAAAAAACTATACTATAATAATAGGATTTATTTTCATATTTTATATAACATGTAACAAGGGAATGGATAGACATGAAGACCATACAGAAGACTGTTCTCCTGGCTTGCATACTTTTTCTTCTTGCAGGCTTCTGGGGAGCAAAAGACATTGAGGCTTCAGACAACGAGGTTGTGCCTGTGGATGCTGCAGGACTGGAGAAACTGATTGAATCAGATATATGTCCCCTGATAATTACCTTTGTCACGGCCCGATGCCGCGCCTGCCGTGAAGAAATGCCGGTTTATCAGGAAATGTATGAGCAGTACAAAGAGAAGGGCCTGGAGATCTACATGGTCAGCATCGACTTTGCATATCCCCAGCATATACAGAATCTTGTCGACCGTTTGAATCTCACCTATCCCGTGTTCTGGGGCGGAGACGAGGTCATGCATGCCTATGATATCTCGCTGGTTCCCTACAAAAAGCTGGCAATGAACGGCGAAGTTGTAGAAACAGCAGTAGGGGGATGGTCTGCCCGGGAAATCGAGCAGAAAGTGCTGGAGCTTATTGAGGCCTGCCAACAGTAAAGCCGGCCGGGACCGGCTGAAGGAGTACACATGGAAAAGAGCGGCTACAAGACTCCATATTTACTGCTTATTTTCTTTCTCATTGTTCTGGTCGTCGGAATCAACATTGGAGAAGTTGAGGTGGTCCTGGAGAAGGCCATCAGCATTTGTCTCAGCTGTATAGGTATCCAATGATGCTGGACCTGCGACGCTGGATTCAAATAGTGGCCACGGTTCTCAGTAATGCCTGGCTGCTCTTTCCTTTCACCGGAACCATATATCAGGGCAAGCTTAAAAGCTTCTGCGTTCCAGGGCTGAACTGCTACTCCTGCCCGGCTGCGGTGGGCTCCTGTCCCCTGGGAGCCCTTCAGACCTTTATGGCCAACATCAGGCCTTCTCTGACAGTGGGCAATTTTCATATCGGATTCTATGTCATCGGCTTCCTTGGTCTCATCGGCAGCCTGGTGGGCCGTATGCCCTGCGCCTGGGTCTGCCCCTTCGGCTTCATGCAGGAACTGATTCACAAGATTCCATCCCCTAAAATCGAAATACCCAGGATTCTTGCATGGCTGAAATACGTGATGCTTGTATTTCTTGTGATCCTGCTGCCCCTTCTGGTGGTTGATCTGTTCGGCTACGGAGAAAACTGGTTCTGCAAATACGTCTGTCCCGCGGGCACCCTTCAGGCCGGCATACCCATGATTATTCTACAGCCGCCGCTGCGGGGAATTCTGGGTACTCTTTTTGCGGTAAAGCTGATCATCCTCGTTGTTCTCCTTGTATCCATGGTTTTCATAAGGCGGCCGTTCTGCCGGACCCTCTGTCCGCTGGGAGCCATTTACTCGCTGTTTAACAAGGTGAGCGTGTTCAGGATGGTCCATCATCCTGACAACTGCGTCCTGTGCAAGCAGTGCTACAGGAATTGTCCCATGGGAGTCCGTTTCTACGAAGGGGCCAACCAGAAGGACTGCATCCGCTGCCTGCAGTGCCTCCGCAAATCATGCAAATACGGGGCCATCAGCTATGAAGTGGCAGGTGCGCTCCCTGTAGAAAAAAAGCAGCCTGTGAAGGAGTCCTGATGCCCTGGCCTTTCTGCATGCAGGACTTGCGAACGGTTAAGTATTCAAGAAGTACGCTTCTGCCGGATGAACCAGAATTCCTGTCAGGGTTTTGGGCTTGACAGTTGCGGACTTAGCATTTAGGAAATTTTTCTGCCCGGAAAACTGTGGATCAGGGCCACTAGCTCAATTGGCAGAGCAGCGGACTCTTAATCCGGAGGTTCAAGGTTCGATTCCTTGGTGGCCCACCACAAAATTAAGGTCTTACAGATTTTTCCCTGCATCCTTTTTTCTTGGGCTCTTGGACGTTTGCTGTGGAATTATAATGGCATTCCGGATAAAGCTCTTTATTTTCAACTGAATGTAAAATCCACGCGTCGTGTCGAGGAATTCCATACCCTGTTCATTACCAGGTGGCGGGGAGCCTATCCTAAAGAACCCCCCATGTGAAATTCAGCAAATTTTTGGACCCGTCATGTCAACTGCTGAAAGTCATCCCCCTCTTAAGATGAACTTCCCATCCGATAGTGACATACAGCTCCTGTATTGCGGCTTATCAAAGCCTGGCTGCTACGATGGCAGGAGGGACCTTTTGCAGAATTCCATGACACTCTGCTCGTCGGGCTGAAACTGCTTCTTGCTCATGATTTTCATGTACAGGAACTCGTTGATCAGGGATAATAATATAAGGGTCATATGGTCCACAGGCTGTGCCTCAAACTCACCCTTGGCATTGCCTGCTTCCAGACAATCCCGGATATAGGATGAAACTATCTCCTGCTGCTTTTGCTGAATATCCCGGCAAGCATGTTTTTTAGAAACGAGCTTGCTCGGGCAGTTGGACATTATCAGCTTGAAATCAGGGGAATCGGTTTCACCTATGTGCATGTGCAGCCTAATGAGGCTGGCAATCTTTTCAAATTCCGTTTTGGTATTCCCGGGAAGGCTGTGGATCTGGCGGACATACTCCTGAAAGGCCTCCTGAATGATTGTCGTAAAGATTTCCTCTTTACCCTGGAAATGATAATAAAGCAGAGGCTCAGTGACCCTGGCTTCTTTGGCGATTTGCAGGGTAGTTGAATTATTATAACCTTGGGAGGAAAACAGGTTTGCTGCAGCTTTCAGAATATCTTGTTTCTTGTTTTTGGCCATTTTTGTTTCCGCTGAAAGGTTAAGCCCCCACAGAAGTAAGGGCAGGTTTTTGTTATCTCCGGGGCATTTTGATTTCACGCTTCTTCCAGAGCTCCATTTCCTGCATCTTTTTGCGTCTGTTCCGGGCCAGGGCTTTGGCCACCAGGGAAGCGTTCTTCTTGTAGCCCCACTTGCTTTTGTATTCTTCCTGAGTCAAATCATGCTTGGCAAGATGTTTCTTGGTCAGCACCCTGAAGGACCTGCCGCACTCCAGACAGACAATGCTTTTTTCCCGGATAGCCCTGACTGGATCAACAGGGGCTTTCTGGTCTTCTTTTTGCTGAACTTCAGCTGTCCGGGATACCTCTTGTATTCCAGAAGCCAGGGTCTTTATCATGGAATTGATCTCTTCTTCGGTCATATTCCGCACGGCAGCCTGGGCCTTTACGATCTCCAAAGCTTCTTTTACTTGGTCTTCCATCCCTTTTTCTCTCCCTGATATGGTTTATCAGTGTTATGCAGTTGCTCGTTGTTTATAATATCAAATGGAAATCTCATCAAAATGATCCGACCACCTTGGCCCTTTATTACAACTAAATAGTTTTCATCCGGAAACGGTTCTTTTTCCTTTTGGCTGCGTCAATCTGCACAATTCTTCGTCAACGTATCAAGATACGCCTCCTCATAACTGCTTGATTCACTTGCTAAAAGAGAAAACTCCTCGTTTCCGGAAAGATAACCGATAGCTTCAGCATCCGGAAATAAAGAATTTCCGGATGGAAACTAAATAGACTAACCATAATTTCTGAAATTTCAAGTAGTGCATAAAAACCTGCCAAAAATTTAAATTATCCAGACCGGATATTTTCTCCCGGGCTTTTCCCGGCCTGGGCCGCTTTATTCCCAAAAAAGGATGGGGATGGCGCAATACATTTAAAAACCGCGTACAGTGCAAAAACAGTCTGGGAAATACATGTTAATACGGGCAGGTTTGTGGAGTCTGGAATCGAACGGGGTGTTGTTGTGACAAACAGCCAGGTCAGTCTGACTGAAAGGTGATTGTGCACTTCAGTTTCAAACAGTGATCTGTGGAAGGAAACCCCAAAGACAAAGCCCCCCGCATCCGGAGGGCTTTGTACTGCAGGAGGCTGGTGTTACGGGGAATGTTACATGGGTATATCTAGAATCCCGGCTCTTCCCCGGGTTTTCTGTATTCTTCGGCTTCAGGCGGTTCATATCCCTCAGGTGGCTGATAGCCTTCAGGAGAGTCTTGTCCCGGTGCTCTGGGCTCACCCGGTCCTCTGGGCTCACCTGGCATCCCTGGCTGTTCAGTGCCTGGTCGGTGCGGCTCACCCCGGGGTTTTCTGTATTCTTCGCCTTCAGGTGGCTTATATTCCTCAGGTGGCTGATAGCCTTCAGGAGAGCCTTGTCCCGGTGCTCTGGGCTCACCTGGCGCCCCTGGCTGTTCAGTGCCTGGTGCTCCCGGCTCATCAGCCTGATACCCCTGCTGGGCATGAGCCTGTATCCCCAGCCCCAAAACAAACAAAAGGGCAAGCATCACACTTAAGTGTCTGACACCTTTTTTTCCTGACATCAAATCAATCCTCCTTGACTAAAGATTCAACATACAGCCTGCACGATCGCTGATTTTATTTCGGGAAATATCCAGCAAGTCACATGCCAGGCGGCAAGATGTGCTTTGCGGCAGGTGTACTCCTGGATTCCGGCAGCTGATTCATTGATTTCCGGATACCATTTTAAGGGACCAACGCTGGCACATGAGCAATTATGAAACAGCTGTTCTGGAACATGGCCTTCTGGCAGCCTTTTTTCATCAGTATAGAGCCAGCCTGACAAGAAACCGGCAGGCAAAAGGGGTTGGTTGTCAGGATTTCAGGAATAAGCCTAAAAAGCCTGACCAGTTAACCTTATTCCATTT
>PUMA01000023.1 GCA_003551155.1 Desulfonatronospira sp. | reverse complement strand
TTACACTGGATGAATTTATGGCTCCCTGCTGCCCTACTCCGGTGCAAACACCCGACGAGTAGCAGGAAAGATGAGCCTGCAAAAAGTCAGTTTTGTCAGGTGAACCACGCCAAACGCGTGCCAGGACGCGTGACAGGGTACAGAAGTCAGGTGATAGAGGACCCGGCACTCAGCACCCCTGTGTGCCGGGCAGGCAGAAAAATCAAAGAGTTAAAAAGGTGGGTTGAAAAGCTGAAATCTGTTTTTTGACTTTTGCAGGCTCGTCCTGTCAAAGTTCGACCAACTCCAGTCCGTAGTCTTTTACGTTGGCTGCCAGCGTACCGTCCAGGGTCGCCATGTGGCTTGCCCCCAATTCCAGAGCGACAGCAAGATGCAAGGCATCACCGGATCGCAGCCCGCTGCCATGCCGTCTGATCATGTCCGCGGCCTGTCTGTACGCATCGCGGCTGACTGGCACAGTGCGCAGCCCGCCATCTGCCAGCGAATCAAACTCCTTATGCACCAGCTTTGCGGTTGCTTCGTTAATCCGGCCAGTTCGCAACTTTATGGATACCGCACTTGAAAATTCCGTCAGCAGCCAGTCAGAGACGACAGGCGAGTCATGCAGTCCGGCATACCAGGAGATCACCTGCTTCGTTTTCTGTTCGAGTGTCAGCAGTGCGACGATAACGCTGGTATCTACATAAATCATCAGTAACGCTCCTCCTGGCGCATGGCTTCCACTACCGGCTCAGTCATGGGCATGTTGGCGTGCAACCTGGCAATACGCTTCAAAAAAGCCGTCTTATCGAAATTTTTTTCAGGTACAAGTGTAATTGCGCCTCCCGGGGTAATACTGGCCTCGACAATATCTCCCTCCTTCAAGCCAGTGGCGCGGGTGCACTCCACCGGCAACCGCACCGCCAGACTATTGCCCCATTTGGAAATTTGCAGCCTCATGAATTACCTCCCTTGTGTATATCCATGAATATACATTATGATTTGATGAAATTCATGTCAAGCGGCGTATGGAGGTTAAAACAAGGTTACCTCAGTCCTGATAGATGCGCCTGATAAGGATAGAAGTATACTTTTTCGAGTTAATACCCTGGTTGCAATTGAGGAAAGTTCTGGTTTGGAAGATGAAAAAACGAGGCCCTCCGTGAGCCTGTCTATTACCACCCAGGTTTTACTGCTGGGTTTTGGCCGTACACCGTGAACAGTTTTAGTGCTAATCAATAATCCTCTTCATCCCGCATCTTTCATAAACCAGATTCAGACTCCTTAAATCCATACGCCTGCGCCAGAACCTCAACAGGATGGGCCTGGACAAGGGGCAGGGCCTGCAAGAACTGCAGTCTGCAGCTCAGGCATTCCGTGACCAGAATACCTGGCTTCATTTCCCTGATTTTTTGTAGCAGAGGTTCGGCCATTTCAAGTGATTTCTCGTGAAAGTCTATTTTGCAGCCCATTATTCCGGACATGCCACAGCATAGATACTCTCCCTGTACAACCTTGATCTCAATCCCTGGAATCTGCCTCAGCAGGTGTACATAAGGAAGCCCCATGTTCTGCTCACGGGTATGGCAAGGCGGATAATACACAATTTTTTTATTCACTGGCAAGAAACCTGAATCCAGCTCACCGGCCTCCAGAAGTTTCAAGAGATACTCACCCAGGTCAAAAGTTTTGCGGGCAATATGAATCCGTTTTAATGGGGACAGAGATGAAAATATTCCGTCATCTTTCAGAATATCCGCATACATGGACCTGTGAACACGCCGGTGCTTTGTCTCTTTAGACCGGGTAGAACTGTCTTCAACCGGGACCAGCATATAATTTTCATCAGCCCCAACCATTTCCTGGTACTCAGATGAATAGCAGGCCTTTTCCTTAAGCAGTTTTTTAAACATGTATCCACAGGTGGGACACGAACACACAAGGCAATATCCGCTTTCAATGCAATCTGCCAGGTATTTAAGGTTAAAAGACATGAGTTCCCTGGTAAAAACGACGTCCCCTTCAAGCATGGTCGGCATGGAACAGCATTTCTGCTGAGGGAGGTAAACTTCAACCTGGTTTTTCAGCAAAACCCTGACTGCTGCCCTGGCCACATCAGGAAAAAAATACCTGGCAGAACACCCGGCGAAATAAGCTAACCTGGTCTTTCCACCCTGACTTCCGGATTGCTTTCTGCCCAGGCCAGTCTCCTTGGCCAGGGAAGCAAAATCCCGGCCCGGGATCTCAGGCAGGATCCTGTCGGGGTGTATCCCGGTCATTTTCTTTATTATGTTGGATGTGACCCTGATCCTGAACAGGGCATTTGTCAGGCCAGGAAGCCTGTTCAGATATCGGCCGAGTTTTTCAACATCCTGAATCAGCCTAATATTAAAAGGCATTCCATCGCGTACGATAAAGGCGCTTTTGGCCTTCATGATCCTCGCACGAATATCAGAACAGGGACACAGGCCGCAGAAATTGCAGAGCTGAGCCAAGTTTAGCAGTTCCCTGGAAGAAATAAGAACCGACCGGTCTCTTTCCCTGTCAAAAAGTCTGTAAAGTTCAGGGAAGAAAGGACATCCCTCGGTCATCATATCCCTGCACTGCTCGCAGTCAGCGCACTGGTCAACAACAGACCTGATTTCCTTTTCAGGAACTTCACTCATAACTTGCTCAAAAAAACAGGAAGCACACTCAACAGGATTTTGATGACTTAATCTGTTGAAACAAGGTATCCAAGCATGGACAAATGGACAAGAAATGTTTTGAACGGGAAAGTTTTTACATAACTATTGGCATTTATTGTAAAAATGATAAGTAGAGGGTTAGCTGGTGAAGGTCTATGGCCTTTTCATAACGCTCAGCATCAGCGGCGGCGTGTAGCGCCGTCCGCTGCATGCTTATTGGTTGGGCCGTACGCCAGCGTGAGCCAGAACAGGCTACCGTTGGCCACTCCACGTTGAAAACATCTCACGTTTGTCACGCAAAGTCCGGTTGGCGTTACTGCATCGCTCCGGCCGCCTCAGCAAGCCCTCTGGCAATGAACCACAGTGTGCCTCCAGAGTTGATTTGATCATTGTTTGCCGCCCGGCAGCGGCGGCAGGCCGAGCTCTCCGAGAAACTCGTTGTGCCTTGCCGCTGCTGCCTGGATGTCATTCTCGATGGATACGAGAGACCGATGCACCTCCGCCAGGTCGATCTCCGGCTCCGGCTCGGCCGTGCTCACGTATCGCGAAATGTTCAGGTTCCAGTCATTGGTCTCAATCTCGTTCATCTCCACTCGCCGGGCATAGCAATCCTCTTCCCGGCGGTGCTGGTAGGTATCGATGATCTTCTGGATGTGCTCGGGTTTGAGATAGTTCTGCCGCTTGCCCTTCTCGAAGTGTTTCTCGGCGTTGATGAACAGCACGTCATCCGGCTGCTTGCACTTCTTCAGGACCAGGATGCAGACCGGAATACCCGTTGAATAGAACAGGTTTGCCGGCAGGCCGATCACCGTGTCGATGTTCCCGTCTTCAAGCAACTTCCTGCGGATGCGTGCTTCCGCCCCGCCGCGGAACAGCACGCCGTGCGGCAGGATGATCGCCATCACACCGTCATCTTTGAGGTAGTGGAACCCATGCAGCAGAAAGGCGAAATCAGCGGCCGATTTCGGCGCCACGCCATGGTTCTTGAAGCGCATGTCCTCGCTGGCCTCGTCGCGCGGAGTCCAGCGATAGCTGAAGGGCGGATTGGCGACGACGGCATCGAACCTGGGCTTCT
>PUMA01000054.1 GCA_003551155.1 Desulfonatronospira sp. | reverse complement strand
TGCTTTTTTCCCTCGCAATGACCAATTTCGGCACATCGAAATGTAAGTTGCGGGGACTGTCCCAGCTATGGTGCAGTATTCTTTTTTATTGGGTTGCGGGAACATCCCGCATTAGGTAGAATATGGTAAATAGATGCCTTTTTTTGACAGGGTTTGATTAGCAAGTCACTGACATGATTGACATTTATCAAGTGGCAAAAGTTGTCTGTAAGGGAGTCAATATGGATCAGGAATTTGAGCAGAGATTTTCCGCAATTTTTCTAAGGGAGGAGCAGTTTGCTCATACTCTGGCGACTTCTGTTATCCAGAAGCCAAAGCTTACCGTCTGGATGTTTCTGGTACCCATACTCTTCATTTATCACGCCAATCAGATCAAAAGATTCAAGGAGAATCTGGCCAATTTCCAGCACGGCTTTACGCGGACCAAGCTGCACGCCCTGAATCTGGCCAGAGAGGAGCTGGTCCGGGGGGAGCGCAAGCAGGAGAGAGAAATGGATCTCTTTGCTGACTATGATGTAGACGGACCCAACGTGGCTGAAGTGCGCAAAAGACAGCTTGAGGAAATTCAGTTGCTGCACAAGCATTACCGGAATCTGCTCAGGGTCTCTGGTAGAGACTACCCTGAACTGGTCAGATCTGCATACAAGACAAAGCAGGAGTTTAAGAAATTTCTCAAAAGACTTGGTGAGGTCGAAAAAGAAGTAAACAAGGCCGCCTTGAAGGCTTTTCATGATACAGAAGAAAGTCGCAAAGTGGTCTCGGATATGGAGATGCATGCCTCTGTACTGCGCAAAGAAGAGGCGGAAAGCATTTTTAATGTCTGATTAGTTGTTTTTCGCTGCTTTCGGCTGAAACCTGATTGAATGGTCATTTTTTTCCGGCATATTTGCGGAAGCAGCAAGAATCCTGGAGAGAAGGGAAGGGCATGAAGCCTAAAGTCTATCATCAGGGCATTGCCCCGGATTCCGGGAGGAAACGATGGAAAATCACGGTCCCCAAAAGGTGTCCCAAATGCAATGTTCTGGTCAAGACACGGGAATTCGCCTGTCCTGTGTGCAGTCATCGCTTGCGATGTACCAAGAAGGCCTCGGATCAGAGAATAATGTTTCTCGGATCTTTCCTTTCCTTATTATGTCTTGTTTTTGCCGTGCTGTTCATGATGGTACTGCACTGGTTGACTAAGGCGAAGTAGGCCGGCAGGACCTGGTAAATTTCTCAGCGGTCTTGGTGCTGCGCACCATTTCCAGGTCTGGACTGAAGAGCAGACATGGACATGTCTTTATATCTGTCTTGGATACAGCGAAAAAGCAGGGAAAGGCATCCCGGGCTTGGCCATGGGTGCAGGGCGCAAGGTTCTTTTTCCCCCTGCGCCTTTGCACCGAATAATAATGCAGTGAATGGTTATTTCGTGTGATCTGGGCCTGGCCTTGACTTGAGATATGGAAAATCTTCCACGTCGGTGTAAGTATAGGCGCTAAGGTTTCTTCCACTTTGTCTGAAGGATTCCTTGACCTCCTGGACCAGGGGGAGACTGTGCATATGCACCAGCCCCAGGCCGAAGAATGCCGTAATTATAGCAACCCCCAGGATCCTGATCAGCTTTTTTTTCCTCCCGGCCGGGCCGGAGGCTCCGGCCGGGTTGGTTGTTTGTTGCAGGAGTTTGTCTTTTTTCACTCCAGTTATCCCCTGGTTGCCTTAGTAGCGGATTTCCATGAGGTGAGCGGTGATACCCGGGAAAACCAGCATGAACATGATCCAGGCCACTATCAGGGTAAGGACGATGTTGAAGCCCTGAGTGAAGATGTAATGGATCACGATCTTTCCGCCGGCAAAGTACTGGGCCAGTTCGCGGAAGTTGGAGGCCAGTCCGATGCTGGTAAAGGCCAGGGCAAAAAACCATACTCGCAGGGGGTTGGCAAAGCCGCGCAAAGCGCCCTCGTCGATTATGACGTCTCCCATGTGCCTTCCCATGGCTTCGTAGATAATGGTGAAAGCAATGGAAGCTACAGCAAAGCCGATGATGAACTTGGGAAAACGGGTCCAGATTTCGTGAATGGCCTTGGAGAAACTCAGCACTTCTTTACTGCCCTCCCGTTCCACCTTGATTGTCCAGTAGGCGGCTATGCCGAAGCCCAGGACACCGATCAATACATTCTGGATCATTTTCAGGGTGGCTGCAGTGTACATGGCCCCGGGACCGAGTATTTCGCCCGCTGCAACCACTGCTCCTGTGGAATCCACTGTTCCGCCGACCCAGGCACCGCCCAGAATGGGGTTCATGCCTACGGCCACAACAAAGGCCGGAATAAGGAACATGAATACGGCGGTGAACACCAGAGACATCCCCACCGCGATGGTCAGTTCTTCTCCCTTGGCCTTGGAGGCTGCAGCGGCGGCAATGGCTGCGGACACCCCGCACACGCTGGCTGCAGCACAAATGCACATATTTAGCGGTCTGGAAGGAACCTTGATGTATTTGTTGCCCACCCAGTATCCGATGATCAACACCGTCGGGGTAACCACCCAGGCCACTACTATTCCCGGAGCCCCGATCATGAGAATAAGCCCGAACAGGATGCTTCCACCCAGCAGGACCAGGCCGGTCTTGATAAAGTACTCGGTCTGGACAGCGGCTTTGATAAACTTGGGTACGCCTATGGTGTTGCTGATGAGCAGTCCGATCAGGATGCACCACAGGGGATAGCCAAGACCGTATTCCCTGGCTATGGAGTGGCTGCCGATCATGAACCCCAGGGTGGCGATTATAAAGACCGCCGGCCAGCCGACCAGGAAGGCCCCTGCGCTGCGGCCCATGATGCTGGTGCCAGCGGCCATAAGAAGCCCGACTGCGATCAATAATGCCAGCAGGGTGGGAAACAGGTTGAAGGCCTGGGTCGTGGCTGCTGACCTGGCCCTGCTCTCAGCGCTCCTGGCCATGACCCACTCAGCAATGGCCTCTTCAGCTTCCCGGTTCAGGGTCCTGTCCTCAAAATTGGCTGCCGCGGCCCTGGCCTGGGCTACCTCAGCTGCGGCCCTGGCTTCTTTTGTTTTTTCCTGGGCCGCCTCATATCTTGGCTGTGCTTCCGCCCTCATCCGGGCGGCTTCTTCTTCGCTGCGGTAAAAAGAGTCTATGGGATTGCTTTCCCAGCCGGCCGGACGTCTGAAGTACGGCTGCAGAGAGGACAATACACCATGTCCTCTGGCCCGAAGACCTTCCAGCTTCCTCTCGGCTTCGAGTTTCTCTATGGTCCTGAAAGGCGCCCGTTCCTCTTCCTGGGCTATGATCGCCCGATTGGTCTCAATGATTTCTCTCATCTCGGGAGGCTTGCTGAATCCCCAGGCCAGGATCAGGCCCAGGAGAAGCAAAAAACCCCCGATCCAGCAGACCATCCAGTCTTCCTTTTTCCAGAGATCTTCCCATTTGCTCTTGCTCTTGGCAAGATGAGCCATTTCTTCTTGAATGGCTTCCTCATGAGCTTCTTTTTTTTCATGTTCGGCCATACTAAAACTCCTTTAATTTAAACAAGTTAAATCAAGTACTTTCATGTGATCATTTGACAACGATCACACTGCGCCTGCCCAGGTTGATCACCTTGCAGGTCACTCCGCCCAGGGCGCCTCTGGATTCAGCGCCATGCTTGCCTGAGGCGCCCATGACTATGTAGTCGGCATTGACCTGGTCAGCGGTCTCCAGAATAACTTTTTCCGCGGAACCTGCTTTGACCATTACTTCCCCCTTGACCCCTTTTTCA
>PUMA01000065.1 GCA_003551155.1 Desulfonatronospira sp. | reverse complement strand
TTTAAAAGTAAAAGTCTTTTCGACGTTTGCTGTGGAATTATTACGGCATTCTGGATAAAGCTCTTTATTTTGACTGTATGTAAAATCCACATGTTGGGTCGAGGAGCCGTTTAAAATATGTCAATTGGCTGAGATATGTTAATTTCTTTTAACTAATGCCCGTCGGCAAAACTCTATGGCTGTATATTCATAGGCTGTTTTTTCTTTCCGGCCCAACAGCTTTTTGCGAAGAATTCCGTTAATCAGGCACAGCAGAATAATAGCCAGATGATCAACTGGATGAGCATCCAGTTCACCGCTGGCATTGCCTTTTTCCAGACATTCTTTCAGGTAGCTGATAATTATATTCTGTTGCCTGTTGATTATCTCCTGGCAGGTGTGACTGTCATTTTTTAGCTTGCTGGGACAGTTGGCCAGTATCAAGCGTCCTTCATCGGGTCGGTTTTCAGCTATGTGAATATGCAGACTGATCAGGTTGCTTATTTTTTCAAACTCTGTGTCTGTTTTTTTGGGCAGTGCAGCCAACAAGCTGGAATATTCCTGAAATATATTCTTGATGATTTCAGTAAAGATTGCCTCTTTGCCATGAAAATGATAGTATAGCAATGGCTCTGTTACTCCGGATTCTTTGGCGATCTGTAATGTTGTAGTGTTGTCAAATCCTTGGGTTGCAAAAAGCTTTGTCGCGGTATTAATAATCTTCTGTTTTTTATTCTTGGCCATCATAAACACCTTGTGATGAAATAATATGTTTTAGAGGCGGGTTCCTTCCAGAACTTTGTAGATGCCGATACTGCATTCAATTGATAAAAAGTCAGTTTTTAAGGGTGACTGCAAAAAGTAATTTCTGTCACGCGTAGGACGTCACAGGAATCAGAAGTCAGGAGGCGGAGGTCAGTAAAAAAGAAAATGTTAAGTGGCTCCTGTTTTGGGTAATCTGTTTTGTATCTGAGTTTTTACAGGCGCATCTTTTAAGGATCAAGATTTACTCCAAAAGCGCCCGTGAAAAATTCTCAGCATCAAAGGGGCGCAGGTCTTCCATTTTTTCGCCAAGCCCAATAAAAGTGATGGGAATTTGGTGCTGGAGGGCTATAGCTACCATTACCCCTCCCTTGGCGGTGCCGTCTAGTTTGGTTAAAATCATTTCATCAACTTTAATTTCCCGGGCAAAGAAATCTGTCTGGGACAAGGCGTTTTGACCGGTAGTCGCATCCAGAACCAGGATTGTCCGGTGAGGGCTTCCCGGACGTTTCTTGTTCAAGACATTTTTTATTTTTTTCAATTCCTGCATCAGGTCGGTCTTGGTATGCAATCTGCCTGCTGTATCCACATATAAACTATCATAGCCCTCATTAACAGCTCTGTCCAGCGCCTCATATGCAACTGAAGCAGGGTCAGCACCGTGTTTTTTGGCATAAAAACCGGCACCCACCCGATCAGCCCAGATGTTCAGCTGTTCTATGGCTGCAGCCCTAAAGGTATCACCGGCAGCAATCATGACTTTTCGGCCCTTCATGCGCTCACGGTGAGCAAGCTTGGCTATGGTCGTAGTTTTGCCTACACCGTTTACCCCTATCATGAGTATTACTTCAGGTGGTTCAGGCTTGATTCTCCTGGCCGGCTTCGGAAAAAATGAAGCCAGTTCTTTGCCGAGAAGTTCCTTGAAACGTTGCGGATCATCTATTCCCTGGCTGGTGACCTTGGACCTTAATTTGGTTACCAGTTCCGAAGAGGCCTTGTGGCCCACATCGGCCATTATCAGTATTTCTTCCAGCTCATCCCAGAAGGCCTGATCATACTGTTCGCTGGAAGTCAACAGGCTGTCTATCCGGCGGGAAAGCTGCTCTTTGGTTTTGTTAAGCCCATGAGAAAGCTTGATAAACAGTCTGCTGCGCTCGTCTTCCTCGTCTTCCAGATCCAGGGCCAGGGCCAGCCTGTACTGCAGTTCAGACCTGAACTCCTCAATATGAGTATACCCCATATCCTCCAGCCATCTGGAAAATTCGGACACGAATTCTTCTGCTTCTTTTGGGGGTATCTCCAGGGCATCAAAGAAAAAATAAAGTCGTTGCCATAAATAATCATCGCTGGTGTGGATGCCCTGAAGCAGATAATCAAGCCAGACACTGAGCCTGGGCTCTGCCATGGCCAGGGACTGTTTCAGGCCTGATTGCCAGGTTTCAGCGGGTGTTGGAGATATGTATTCAGCGCTTCTTTCCGGATGAACAGCAGTTTCAGCAGCTGTCTCTTCTTTCTTGCCGCTCCATAATCTTTTTATATTACTGAAAAACCCCAATCTTGGATCCTCCTTATAAAAACATATCCATAGGCCTCAATGAATGCAAAGAATTACAACAAAACGCGGTACTGACAGAATCATCCCTTACTCGTTCAGGAATCAGGATCAAGCAGATATTTATCCCAGAAAACCTTGCCCTTGTTCTTTTTATAACCGCGCAAAAGGACATAAAGGGCTCCGGTGCCTCCATGCCTGGGAAGAGCAGAACAAAAGGCCAGAACGATTCTTTTCAAAGGATCCTGGGTCAGCCAGTTCTGAATCTCATTGCGCAGAACACCGGCGCCCTGAGGAGAATTTTTCCCGCGTCCTGGAATGACCAGAACACATTTCTTGTTATGAATGTATTGTTCCCGGATAAAACAGAGAAGCTCCGCTCTTGCCTGTTCACTGTTGAATCCGTGCAGGTCCACATGGGCCTGGATACTCAGTTCTCCGTTTCTCAACCTGCGAAAGGTTTTTGAATTTATACCCTGAACAAATCCTTGAACATATTCCTCAGAAAAATGTATATCAAATTCTATTTCTCCGTTTATCAGTCTGTGCAGGGTCTGCAGGTCCTCATCCGATTCAGCTTTGCTTTCATCCTGAAATTGGACCTCAACAGGAATGTCCCGTCCCTTGCTCTTGAGGGGTTTGACCTGAGACATGGCAGAGTAAAACAGCTCTGAATCACTCGAACTTTTTATTTCAGGGACGTCAGCTTCACTGGCAGACTTGTCCCTGCTCTGCTCCCTGGATTCAATTTTTAGTCTTTCAAGATCCTTCAGAGATTTGATCATGGCCATAACCATTGGATTACAAAAATGGATTTGAAGTCTTTTTGCTTGTTTTGTCAGAAATATTCACTTTACCGGTGGCAACCTTCTTTTTAACCAATTCTACCACTTCCCAGACGCTGTCCGCAATGGAAAACAGGGCAAAGTCGCTTTCCTTCATATATCCTCTGGCAACCAGCTGCTCTGTAAACCAGTCCAGCAGACCCTGCCAGAACTCCCTGCCCACAAGAATAACCGGGAAGGGCTTTATCCTTTTGGTTTGAGTCAGAACAAGGGTTTCACATAGTTCATCCAATGTACCCAGTCCTCCGGGCATGACAATGTAGGCTCTGGCATACTTTATAAACATGACTTTGCGCACGAAGAAGTATCGGAAATCACAACGAAGATTAATATATTCGTTGGCTCTCTGCTCAAAAGGCAAATGAATATGCAGCCCGACAGAATTACCGCCGGCATCCAGGGCTCCTTTATTGCCTGCCTCCATAATCCCAGGACCGCCCCCGGTAATAATACTGAAGCCGGAACCCGCCAGTCTGTGGGCTATGTCGTATGCCATCTGATAAAAGGGGTCTTTTGGAGTTTCTCTGGCCGAGCCGAAAATGGAAACAGCCGGCCCCAGATCGTTGAGTTTTTCAAAAGCGTCCACAAATTCGGCCATGATCTTGAAAAGACGCCATGAATTGATATGGGAGAGATCATCTATCAAGTATTGTCTGGAGTCGGGCATATACATTCTGTTTCCTTTAAATGGTATACTTTCAGGTCCTGACTGTCTCTAATCAGATCCTGTCTTCTGTCACCATATTTTCCAGTATGGATTTATACTGCAGGCCAGCACTATTAAAGCCCTTAGTGCCGAATTTCATATTGGCCTCCAAGAGGTAGAATTTATTGTTGCTCTGACATACATCCATGCCTACAAGATCAAATCCGCACATTACAGCCCCCTTCAGGCCCAGACTCAGAGCCTCTGCAGGTATGTTGTCCAGGCAGACAGTTCCGCCCTGAGAGATATTAGCCTTGAAGCTGCCCTGAACCGGGATGCGCTGGTAAGCGTGTATTATCTGCCGACCGGCAACCACCACTCGGAAATCCTTCTCCACAGGCAGAAATTCCTGAATATAAGCCGGCTGATTGGAGGAGAGATAAGCTTCAAGTTCCTGTTGATCCCGAATCAGCCATACACCGCGTCCCATGGAAGAGAGCCGGGCCTTTTTGGCAATAAAAGGAAAGGGAAAATCACTGGTTATTGATTTATGCTGCCTGGGACCGAAATAAAACCTGGTTCTGGGGGTTGGCAGTCCCAGAAGCTGGAAAAGAAGGGTCTGCTTTATCTTGTCACCCAGGAACCGGTATGTATGAATGCTGGGAAATATCTTTTTACCCATGATTAAAAACATTTCCGCATACATGGATGTTGGAAAATATATCTTGGAGGCCTGAAGAATCTTTTCCAGTTTCCATTGAGGATAATCCGCCAGATTGGGATATACCCCCAGGGTGAGTACAGCGGGGCACCTGACCAGCTGAGAGCCCAGAGCGATCTTGCAGGATTCAGTTTCAGAAACCACGTTTTACCTTTTTTCCTCATCGGGTCCGGTTTCTGCCTTTGTTTCCATGAGACGCACCTCCAATGGCTTGCATGCGGTGCCGAAATAAATCGATCTGTGCGGAAAAGGTATTTCTACTCCTTCACTGTCAAAAGTCTTCTTGACCCTGCGCAAAAATTGTCTGCCCACTTCCCACTGCTTGATGGGTCTGGTTTTGATCCGGCCCCGGATAACCACGCCTGAGTCAGCAAATTTATCCACTCCGAATATCTCCAGGTTATCAAGCATGAGGGGACCGAAATACGCATCCTCTTTCAGGTCGAGTCCAATCTGCTCTATTATTTTCACCACTCTGTCAGTATCTTCCTTGTAAGCTACAGGCAGATCAAATACATATGCCGACCATTGATGGGTCATGTTTGACAGGGTGCTGATGGTTCCATTGGGAAACACATGCAGGGTACCATGCAGATCGCGCAGGACTATTGTCCGGAAATTGAGAGCCTCCACAAGTCCGCCGGTACCGTTGATAACAGCCACATCTCCAACACGGACCTGGTTTTCCATAATAATAAAAAAGCCAGATATAATGTCCCGTACCAGGTTTTGGGCCCCAAAGCCTACAGCAAGCCCAAGTATGCCGGCGCCGGCCAGTATCGGGGCGATTTCAAAACCCATTTCACGCAGGATAACCAGGATGGCGATCACCCAGATGGATATGAGCATTCCCTGCCGCAGAAGCTTAACCAGGGTATCCGCTCTTTTATGTGTTTCACTTGGGGTTAAGCCGGCTTTCTGGCTTTTCTGGACAAGACTTGCAGCCCAGCGGTCCAAGATCCTTTTGATGAACCGGCTCAGCATATATACCAGGAAAAATATGGCCAGAACCCTGAGTGAGGTGAACAGAAGGGTCTCGATATTCATTTCTTCCGCCAGTCTGGTGAAAAGATCCATGATCAGCCTCGAGGCATATGGATATGAAGCAGTTAAATTTTCAAAGCGCTAAAAATCAGGCAAAATCCCACACAGGCCCATCTGGAGTGTCCATGACTTCTATGCCCAACTCGGCAAGCTCCTGCCGGATCCGGTCTGCTGCTTCGAAATTCTTTTCCTTCCTGGCTTCCTGCCTTTTCTGGACCATTTTATTTATGGCCTGTGGGTCAATGTTCTGCCTTCTGCATCGCATAATCTTCAGTTGTTCCAGAAAAGCCGGGCCAGGGCTGAGAAAAACGCCCAGCACCTCTCCCCATTTTTTAAGTGCATCAAGCATGTCATGCATGAGTGTTTTTCCGGGCTCATTTTTGCGGAAGGACTTGATGTCCAGCATGCGGTTGGCAAGCCGTACAAGCCCGAAGACATATCCCAGGGCCTGAGCCGTATTCAAGTCATCCTGCATGGCCTGGTTCCATTTTTCAGTCAGTTCCTGAAATTCTTCCCGGGCCTCTGAAAATTGCTCACCCCTGGTCCCTTCATGTTTTTCCAGCTCTTTTTCCAGAGCAGACTTGGTCCAGTATATTTTTTTCAGGGCTTTTTCAGCCTCCTGGAGGGCGGTGTCGGAAAAATCCAGAGGGCTCCGGTAATGGTTGGTCAGCAGAAAAAAACGCAGTACTTCTCCGTGGTAGGCAGCCAGAATGTCTCGTATGGTTACAAAATTGCCCAGGGATTTAGACATTTTTTCCGCATTGACCCGGACGAATCCATTGTGTACCCAGTATTTGACAAACTCTCCATCAAAAGCCGCTTTGCTCTGGGCCCTTTCATTCTCATGGTGTGGAAAAGCCAGATCCTGGCCTCCTCCGTGAATGTCAAAAGGAATGCCCAGGTATTTTTCGCTCATGGCTGAACATTCCAGGTGCCACCCGGGCCGTCCCGCTCCCCAGGGGCTGTCCCAGCTGGTCTCTCCCGGCTTTGCAGCCTTCCACAGGGCAAAATCCAGCTGATCTTCCTTGTCTTCATCCAAAGCTATTCTTGTGCCGGCCTGCAGTTCTTCAATATTTCGTCCGGAAAGCTGACCATATCCTGATATTTTACGCACACGAAAATATATGTCACCTTTGGAGGTAACATATGCATAGCCTTTTTCCAGGAGTTTAGCAGTCAGCCGGACCATTTCCTGAATATGTTCGGTGGCCCTGGGTTCTATGTCCGCCCTTAAAATATTCAGAGCGCCCATGTCCTCGTAAAAGGCCTGGATATACTTTTCAGCGACTTCCATGGACGACAGACCTTCTTCTTGAGCCTTTTTGATAATCTTGTCGTCCACATCAGTAAAATTGCGCACGAAAAGCACCTTAAAACCCAGAAAACGCAGGTAGCGGACCAGAACATCAAAAACTACGCATGATCTGGCGTGTCCTATATGGCAAAAATCATAGGCGGTAATGCCGCAGACATACATTCTAACTTTACCTGGCTCCAGGTGAATAAACCTTTCCTTCTGACGCTTCAGGGTGTTGTAGATAATCATGTAATGTTTCCGTGTTCCTGTGGTTTTTCTTTCTGTTTTCTTACTGCAGTGACCAATGCCATAGCTTTTATTCCTGCTTTGGCTCCAGTAAAACCCAGACCCTCTTCAGTGGTAGCCTTGATGTTTATCCTGTCCAGATCAAGACCGGTCAGACCGGACAGATTGGATGCAATGGCTGCTTTGTGCGGAGCAAGCCTTGGAATCTGGGCGATTAAGGTGATATCGATATGTGTCAGTTCCAGATTTTCAGCCTGGGCCAAGGCCAGGACTTCTCCCAAAAATATGGTGCTGCTAATATTTTCATGGGCAGGATTACTGTCGGGAAAAAGATCCCCGATATCTCCGCGGCCCAGACAGCCCAGAATGGCGTCAACCAGGGCGTGAATCAGGACGTCTCCGTCAGAATGAGCCTGTATTCCCGGAGCTCCAGGAATAGGCAGTCCTCCAAGAACCATTGGCCTTGATCCTCCATATCTATGTACGTCATAACCAAGCCCTGTACAGGGGTATGCAGAACCTGCATTATCTGTGAGCATTTTCAGATCCTCAATGGTGGTGATCTTGATATTCTTTTCTTCGCCTGAAATCACTCTGACCTTGTAACTGCTCAGTTCCAGCATAGAAGCGTCGTCCGTACCTGTAAAGGCCTGTTTTCGGGCCTCCTTGTGAGCATGAAGCAATGCCTTCAGACAGTAAAACTGTGGCGTCTGCACCGCTCTAAGGCGATGGCGGTGTAAAGTGGAACGGACCATATTTCTTTCCACTTCCTTAATGGTATCCTTGCAGGGGATTCCTGGAATTACTCCGTGCACATCAGCGCAAAAAGCCTGAATCAAGGAGTGAATCAAAGCAGGGGAAAAAAAAGGTCTGGCTGCATCGTGGACAAAAACGTGAGTGCATTCCAAGGGCAGGGCTTGCAAAGCGCAATAAACTGAATCCTGACGCAACTCACCACCGGCAGCACACAACACAGGAACGCCGGGCTGGTATTCGCTTGTGAGACGGTCAACTTCGGCTTTGCATCTGTCCAGCTCAGCAGCAGGAAAAGCAACTACCACGCCATTGACCCTGGCGCTGCGGGCAAAGATCTGCACGCTGTGCCAGAACAGAGGTAGGCCCAGGTATTTTAAAAACTGTTTTTTAGGAAACCGGCCCATGTCTTGAAGCCTCGTACCTTGGCCGGCTGCCAGTAGAACAGCCCAGATATTCATTGAAAGTTCCCTATTGGCTTCATCAGTCATCAGTTACTGTTGAACACAGGAATCAGATTGGAAGATTTTTCACGCCTGCAGACAATGCTTGATGTTCAGCAGGGAAGGCTGGAATAAAAAATGGGAGTTGGACTATAAGCCGGGTTCTGTTCTTGTCCCTGCAAGGGAAAAGGACCGTCATTCATCTGGGACCGGAATTGCTCCCGGCCTCAAGCGGCCTACCCGAAGACATCGGCCGGGCCGGCCTCAAGCGCCTTCCTATTTGGCCTTGCTCCGGACGGGGTTTGCCTAGCTTGCAGCGTCGCCGCGGCAACTGGTGGGCTCTTACCCCACCGTTTCACCCTTACCCGGCACTCACAAAGATGTGTTTTGAACTGCAGTCGAAATCAAAGGTCTGCGACCTATTATTTCTGTCCAGTCATGTTGCATATCTCAAGTGAGTGCCGGGCGGTCTGTTTTCTGTGGCACTTTCCCGGGGTCGCCCCCGCTGGGTATTACCCAGCGTCCTGCCCGGTGGAGCCCGGACTTTCCTCCCGGCACTCACCTAAAAAATGATTATCCGGACAGTTTTGATGCCAGGCCCAATAACAACAAGATCCTGGTGATGTTAGACGAGCATGCTTAAGGTGAGTGCCGGGCGACGGCCTGTCCAACTCCCATAATCAAATATAAACGAATTCACAGCAAATGCAAGCTGGTTTACGAAAAAGGCGCTCTTTTTTACTCCTTGTTTCCGGAGTAATGCTCTTCCCAGTAAATCAGCCTCTGGCAATTGGGGCAGCTCAGAATCTGCTCTCCTTTTTGAATTTCTACAAATGACTGAGGAGGGATACTTATGAAGCAGCCAGTGCATACGCTTTGTCTGACAGAAACAATTACTGGGTTGTGCAGCCTGTCCTTGATGAAATTATATCTGGACAAAATGGGTACTGGAATATCAGCACATGCTTTTTTTCTGGCTCTTTCCAGCTCAAGGATCCGTTCCTGAATCTGCTGCAGTTCAGAATCCAGGGTGGCCTGGCAGGCGTCCAGTTCATCGCGCAGGGATTTAATCTGCTGGGTCAATTCCTCCTTTTTGCTTTGTTGAGACTGCAATTCCTCCATGAGATTGTTCAGCTCTTCTTCTCTGAACCGATTCAGCTTTTCCAGATTGTCCATCTCACGCATCATGGCATGATATTCTCTTGTATTGCTGACCATCATCAGTTTATTCTTGCTTTTCTTGATTTTGCCCGCATCCTCTTCAATATCGTGTTCAAGCTTTTTCTTCTGATCATTTAAAAGTTTCAGACGTTCTTCCAGCTGGGCCTTTTGATCTTCCAGGCTGTCCAGTTCATTCTGCAGCATTTCAAGATGCTTGGGAGCCTCCTCCATCTTATTTTTCAAGTCGATCAGTTCCGTGTCGATGCCTTGTAGCGATACTAATTTTTTTATCTGCTCGATGTACTTGCTCAACTTAACCCTCCCCTGAATAATTTTTTAAGGCGTGAACATCGGAAACATGTAGGGGTGTTCTTCCTTTAATGAAATAATAAGAAACACCGGCTGTTTTTCGGTTAAGCTGTTCACACCAATTAAGCATCATTTTTTCTTCCAGAATGAAATGTCCAACATCTAGTGTAAAACCCAAGGCCTCAAGTTCCTGGGCCTGGTGATATTTAAGGTCTCCGGAAATAAAAATATCAGCCCCCATACCGAACGCTTTAGCACCCAGTTCACCTCCTGAACCGGGACAATAGGCAACTTTTTGGACATATTCAGGCTGCTTGCCTGCACATATGACTCTTTCCAGATCCAGAATGTGCTCAAGCTTTTTCATAAATTCAAAGAAGGTAATCTTTTTCTTCCAGGATCCCATGAGCCCCAGCCCGAAAACCTGTTCGTATCCCGGGCCTGGTCTACGTTCAAACGGGAAAAAGCCAATTTCTTCCTCCAGTTTTGCCAAAAAAGAATCGCTTATTCCGCGAGGCACTACTACCCTCAGGATTTTCTTCTGAGCGTGCACAATTTCCATTATTTCTGAAGCCATGGGAAGTTCGTGTCTGTCCACGTGTAAAGGAGGATCAAAGCTTAAAGTTTCGCTTTGCACTGTTCTGGTGGGCAGGATAGTCCGGCAATTTTCCAGATGCAGCTCACGGGCCAGCCATCCTGCAGGTCCCCGAGGGTTTACATCCAGAGAAGTGTGGGCGCTGTATAACCAGATATCATTCCTGAGCAAAAGACTTAAAATTCGATGAAAAGAATCGATTTTGTCCGGCATTCTTGGTCTGAGGCACAGCGGATGGTGACAGAGCAAAAAATCACAGTTTAGATTAATTGCCTGTTCAACAGTCTCCAGGGAGGGATCCAGGCCTATTCCTACTGTATTTATATCTTTTTTTTCAGCTGCAACCTGAATTCCAGATTTATCCCAGTCCAGAGCCAGGTCCAAAGGTGCATCTTCTTGAATCACATTGATGAAGTCAGTTAGTTGCATGCCAGCTTTAACCTCTGGATCATTAATCCAAAGAACCTTACAGAATCAAACCGTCCCTGCATAAAAAAAGGTGCTTCCCTGGTTTTATCCGCAGAAAGCACCTTTTGTTGGATGTCCTTTTAAACCCGTTACAGGGTGATATTTTATGTGTGAATTTGTCGGGCCGCAATTTTGCTCCTTTAATTCTTGGTGGGCCAACCAGGATTTGAACCTGGGACCTTCCGGTTATGAGCCGGTGGCTCTGCCAACTGAGCTATTGGCCCTGATCATAATAAAAAAAATATATATATCTGTTTTAATGCCAGGAGTCAATACTTTGATTATTATACGGTATAAAACTAGACAGTCAAAAGTGCTCAAGAAATAAGCTCAATTTATTTTTTTGCTTATTCAGTAAGTCTTTGGAGCCAAACCTGGTATCTGTCAGGATTTATTAAGTTTATTGCATAAACCAGGAACCAGGAATCAGCAACCAAGAACATTGAACTGTCAAGGTATAAAAATCAGTTGCGGTTATGCTTGTAGACGCAAAAAAGCCCGGCAATGCCGGGCTTTTTTGCGAGATATGCCTTTAAACTGCTGCCCTATGAAGAACAGCAATAGCAGACGCTAACTGGCTGTTTCCCCTGAAATTTAACCAGCATAGGCTTTTTCAAAATTGGGCACCACCTGCTTTTTACGGCTCATGACTCCATCTAGCCATACAGAGTTGCCCTCAACAGGTTTGCCGAAAGCCTTTTGCACGGCAGAGGGATCATCGGCCAGAACCAGCATTTCAGTACCTTCTTTCATGATGTCTGTAAGCAAGAGATAAACAGCGTCACGATTGCCTTCTTCCTTGACTTTTTTCATCTCATCATAAAGAGCGCCCTTGACTGGCTCGACTATAGACAGATCCACCACTTCCAGCTGGCCGATACCGACCTTTTTGCCTCCCATATTGAAGTCCTTGTAGTCCCTGAACAGCAGATCCCTGGGGGAATCCTTGTCCACAGCAGACTTGACCTTGAACATTTCCATGCCCAGACCGGTCATGTCGCTGACCCCGGCTATGCCGGCCAGGCCTTCGCAGGCCTTTTTATCGTCATCAGTACAGGTGGCTGACTTGAAAATGACCGTATCACTCAAGATAGCGCACAGCATGGCTCCGGCGATATTCTTGGGAATTTCCACTCCGTAGAATTCATACATGGCCTTGATGACCGTGCATGTACAGCCTACCGGCCAGATCCAGCATTCCAGGGGATTGGGAGTGGTGACGTCACCAAGCTTATGGTGATCAATGATTCCCAGAATTTCAGCCTTAGACAGATCATCCGGGCTTTGCGCCAGGTCGGAATGATCCACAAGGATTACTTTCTGGCCGGCAACTGAAGTGACTGTTTCCGGAGCGCTGAGACCAAATTTGTCCAATACGAATTTGCTTTCCGGAGTCAATTCTCCCTGTGTGACTGGCTTGCATTCAAGGCCCAGCTTACTTTTGAGGTCAGCAACAGCAATGGCTGCGCATATGGAATCGGTATCAGGATTCTTGTGTCCAAAAACAATAACAGACATAAATTCCCTCCTAAGATCTTGTTTTTTGGTTAATGCATAATCATGCTTGTACTTTTTAGCACGAAGTATTTCCGCTGCCAAGATAAAAAACGGCCCTGGAGAAAAATAATTGTTCAGTATAAAATTTTGTCAGATTCAATACCGGGGTTCGAACCTCAATATTGATTTTTATCAGGGATATAGGTACTGGTTCTATCTGCTGTCAAAAGATTCTGGTATTAGTTTTTTTTACTGGTGGCTGCGCATGGCTGTTGAATCCGAAATAAAGTTCTCTGTTCAGGAGCTGAATCCCATACTGGAACAAATAAGTCGTTTCAATTGTATCTGCTCTGAGTGGTATCTGGAGCGGAATCTGGTCCTGGACAGTGATTCCGGGCAGTTACGCAAAAGGGATATCCTGCTCAGGATCAGACAGGGTCTAACCAATAAGATCGCCTTGAAACTGCCGGTAAGGAAGACAGGTTCCCTGTGCAAGCAACAGGAAGAAGTGGAAACAGGGATTTCGGACCCTGAAGCCATGAAGGTGATCCTTGCACAGTTGGGTTTCAGGGTATGGCTGAGATACGAAAAATTCAGAAAAGTCTGCCTGTGGAAGAATGTAAAGATCTGTCTGGATATTCTTCCCTTTGGTTTGTTTATCGAACTTGAAGGGCCGGAAGAGATGCTTTTCAACGTTGCCGGGGATATGGGGCTTGACCCGGGTCAGTCCATAGTCAGGACATATCACGAGCTGCACCAGGATTATCTGCAGAAAATGGGAATGAGCCCTGATTCTGATTTTGTTTTTACACCCCAGGGGAAAAAGGCTATTGCTCAAAAACTCAATGTGAAACTTTAAGGAGTTGTAAATTGTTTAGCCCTGAAGAACTTCAAAGATATGCCCTGGTCATGGATTGGGGCATGAAAAAGGCCAGAAATAATCAATTTGTTTCAGGGGATATTGTCCTGATCCGCACTGATCAGGCCTGCCTGCCTTTGGCCCATGAATTGTTTCGAATGTTTCTGGAGCAGGAGCTTAACCCAGTGGTGCGCATCACTTTGCCCGAGGACATGGAAAAGACCTTCTTTTCTCTGGCCGGCGACCCGCAGCTGGATTTTCAGGCGCCCGGAGACAGGGAGCTTTATTCAAACCTGAACGGCCTGGTGTCCCTGCTGGGGCCCCAGTCCTTAATACACCTGAAAGATATTGATCCGGCCAGGATTGGCAAGTTTGCAGTTGCCAAGAAATATTTGCGCGATATCCTGGAAAAGCGCGATTCAGAAGGAGCTTTCGGCTGGAGTCTCTGCCTGTATCCCACTGAGGAACTGGCTGAAAAGTCCGGGCTCAGTGCTGAAGAATACAAAAAACAGATTGTTCGTGCTGTTTATCTGGATCAGGAGGATCCTCTAGCTGTCTGGGAAAATATTTTTGATAAATCCAGACGAATCAAGGAATGGCTCAATAGTATGGATGTAGAATACTTTCACGTCCTGTCCGCCAACACCGATCTCCTGGTGTACCCTGGGGTTAACCGTCAGTGGCTTGGACTTTCAGGACACAACATTCCCAGTTTTGAGCTCTTTCTTTCCCCGGACTGTCGCCTGACCAGGGGAACGTATTATGCTGATCAGCCCTCATACCGCAGTGGTAACCTTGTACGCGGAGTGCGACTGCATTTCCGGGACGGCAGACTGGTGGATATGAGCGCGGAGGAGGGCGAAGATTTTCTGCGAAAGCAGGTGAACATGGATGGCGGAGCCTCCATGGTTGGGGAGTTTTCCTTGACTGACAGGCGCTTCTCCAGGATTGAAAAATTTATGGCCCATACTCTGTATGACGAGAATTTCGGCGGGGAAAACGGCAATTGCCACATTGCCCTGGGCGCTTCCTATGCAGATACTTACGCCCTGAATCCTGCTGAACTTACTCCGGAACTCAAACAAGAGCTGGGCTTCAATGATTCAGCCCTGCACTGGGACCTGGTGAACACGGAGAAAAAGGAGGTACGTGCTCATCTGAAAAACCGGGATGTAGTGACTGTTTACCGGGACGGACAGTTCACCATCGCCGATTCATGAGGTAGTTTTCATCCGGAAACGGTTCTTTTTCCTTTTGGCTGCGTCAATCTGCACAATTATTCGTCAACGTATTAAGATACGCCTCCTCATAATTGCTTGATTTCCTTCTCAAAAGAAAAAACTCCTCGTTTCCGGAAAGAAAACCGCTAGTTTCAGCATCCGGAAATAAAGAATTTCCGGATGGAAACGAGGTAGAGGATCAGAAGTCTCAAATAAAATCCTAAAGGAATCAAATGAATACCATAAAAATCATGCCCTGCCTGGATTTGAAGGAGGGCCGGGTGGTAAAGGGAGTAAACTTCATTAATATAACCGATGCCGGGGACCCTGTGGAACATGCCGCGTTCTACCAGAGTGAGGGAGCTGACCAGCTGGCCATTCTGGATATTTCAGCCACCCGGGAGAAACGGAGTACGCGTCTGGAATGGGTGCATACCGTTTCATCGGTAATCACCATACCCCTTACTGTGGGTGGCGGAATTTCATCATTGCAGGACATTGAAGCGGTGCTGGAAGCCGGTGCGGACAAGGTATCCATAAGCAGTGCAGCAGTAAATAATCCGCAGCTTGTGGACGAAGCGGCCCGTTTATGGGGACCGGACAAACTGACCATTGCCGTGGACGGCAGGCGCAACCCAGGCATGGTATCCGGATTCGAACTGGTAGTGGCCGGAGGGACCATGCCCTTAAGCAGGGATGCCGTGGACTGGGCCAGGGAATGCCAGGAGCGCGGCGCCGGGGTCATACTGCCTACCAGCATGGACGGGGACGGTACCAGAAAAGGATATGACCTGGAGTTCACCCGATCCATTGCTGATGCGGTTTTCATTCCTGTGGTGGCCTCGGGCGGGGCCGGGGAGCTGGAGCATTTTTATGAGGGGGCTGTTCAGGGAGGTGCTGAAATTTTGCTGGCTGCCTCGGTATTTCACTACCGAACCCTGAGCATCAGACAGGTAAAAGAATTTCTCCGTGATAAGGGACTGCAGGTCAACTTGTAAGGACTGACAGTAACAGTAGACCCAGGGTTCAGATTATTACCGAAACCCTCCGTACTCAACGCCCTTCATTTGACGTCTGATTAAAAAATATTATCGCAGCCCGCCGGTTTTCAAGTGCGGCCAGTTAAGTGCCGTGCTTCTACCCTGATTCAGAACTTTGACGCGTATATCGGCCTCTTTTCTTTGGACTGTATATTTCTGGCCGATTGTAATGTAAATGTAACACAGGAAGCATACTACCGCCTTAATGAAAAGCATATTTCTGTTTTTAAAATACTGTAAAATTAATTGGTTCCTCGACGCTACGCGAGGATTTTATATCCAATTAAAATAATGAGCTTTATCCATAATGCCGGCTCCGGGGCTTTGTCAATAGCGGCTTAAACTGTCTGAAGCGAGCCCTTTTGAGGAAACCCCGGAGCTGGAAAGACCTAATGCAATGCGATAATAAATCCACAGAAAACGTCGAAGAGCCAATTACTGTTAAACAGGACTTTCAGGAATCAATTGTCTCATAGCGCAGATCATTATTAATAACAATGAGTTACTGGTATTAGAGCTGTAGAACCTATGCCTTTTGTACGCCTGGTGTCCAGCAAAGCTTTTATAATCAACATTTTTGCAGAAAAGAGCTTGACATGTAGAACCCATGTTGATATGCTCTTTGCATGCCGCACTTATACAAGAAAAAGACAGACGGTAGAACCTATTGGTTCTACCGGGAAACACACCGGGTCCAGGGAAAAG
>PUMA01000163.1 GCA_003551155.1 Desulfonatronospira sp. | reverse complement strand
GTCAAAAGGGCTTAAAAACTTGCTCACAGGCGGACTAAAGCCCGCACTTTACCAGGATTCCAGCATGTGCACAGGAAATAACGTGCGGGCTTAAATCCGCCTAGCTCGCTTCAGACAGTTTAAGCCTCTTTTGACAAAACCACGTAGCCGGCATTCTGAATAAGGCTCTAAATTTTAACTGTATATAAAATCCACGCGTTGCGTCAAGGAGCCGAAAATCAAAGATCAAGACCGGCAGAGGCTGAATCTAGCCGCGGTAAACCACATAATATACCAGCGCCACCATACCGCTTCCGCCGATAATATTTCCTGCAGTGACAGCTGCAATATAGACGGATGTAGAATGAAATGTCAAATGCACCGCCGGTTCCATCATTTCAGGATACCATATGGGAAGCAGTATTCCCAGGGGAACATAAAACAGGCTGGCTGCAACATGTTCAAGGTTAAGGATGGGCACCGCCGAGATGATCAGGGCCATGGGAATCAGCTTATCTGTAACTGTACGTCCGGCAAAGGATATCCAGATTCCGATGCAGATAAGCAGATTGCCCAGAACCGCGCGGAAAAAGATTTCAGAAATTCCCAAATAAACATGGTTGTGCGCCAGGTTCAATGCAAACCTGCCTGCTTCTTTGTTTCCGTCCCCGAGTATGCCTGAAAAAAGGATGAGAATGACCAGGCCTAATGCACCAAAGGCATTGGCAAATAAAATAAGTCCCCACCTCTGAAGCAATCTCACAGTTGATATTTTGCCGGATGCCCAGCTCATGGCCTGGAGGTTGTTGCAGGTAAATACTTCAGCGCCGGCCAGGACAGCCATGATATATCCCGAAGAAAACACCAGGCCCGAAAGCAGCAGATTGGCACTGGAGGAAGTATCCCATGCCAGCAGAAAAACAAAAAAAACGCAGCCCAGGCCGATATATCCGCCCGCCACCATGCCCAGCATCAATTGTTTATGTACGGGCATGACCACCTGGGACTGGCTGTAGGCCTGAACCTTGTGATACATCTGCTCGGGCGTGTACGCATCAAAAGTGCTGTGCCAGTATTTTTTGAAATCTTTCATAGTAACCGTCCTTACTGATCCAGGCCGTGGCTCAGGAATTTCTGCCGGTTGACGCATGTTCACTATTTCCGGTCAGCAAGCCCGCCTTTTCCGGTAATACGTCTTCTCCAGCTCTACCGCCAGGAAGACCGTCAGCCCGAAAGCAGCTATTCTGGCCCAGGCTTCAAGACCCAGAGGGTCGGTCTGGAAAAGAAACTGCATAAAGGGAAGGTAGGTGAAGCTTAGTTGCAGAACCGCCAGTATGGCAATGGAAACAAGAGCCGGTCTGCTGCCCAGCACTCCCCTGAGATTCCAGGAAGGTTCAATCATGAACCGGCTGCTTATCAGATAAAAGACCTGGCCCATGACCAGGGTATTGATGGCCGCTGTTGAAGCCAGGGCCTGAGAAGCCCCCTCGGACAGCATGAACTGATAATGGCCCAGAGCGCCAGCCACCAGGAGCAGGGACACAAAGCTGATCCGCCAGAGCAGAAAGCCCGAGACCAGGGACTCCTCCGGGGGTCTGGGAGGACGCTGCATGACGTTCTTCTCCGGGGGTTCAAAGGCCAGGGCCAGGGCCAGGGTGACCGCAGTAACCATGTTGATCCACAGAATCTGGGGCGGACTTATGGGCAGAACAAAGTGCCCGGTATCGTCCATAAACCCTATGCCCAGAAGAATGGAAGCAATGACCACCAGGGCCTGCCCTCCATTAGTGGGCAGGATGAACAAAATGGCTTTTTTCAGGTTGTCGTAAACCGTGCGGCCCTCTTCCACGGCATTGGCTATGGAGGCGAAATTGTCATCGGCCAGGACCATGTCCGAGGCCTCCTTGGCTGCTTCAGTCCCGGTTATGCCCATGGCCACGCCCACGTCGGCCCGCTTCAGTGCAGGCGAGTCGTTGACCCCGTCCCCGGTCATGGCCACAATATGCCGGCCTTCCTGCAGGGCCCGGACCAGCCGGAGCTTGTGCTCAGGGCTGGTCCGGGCGTAAATGTCCACCTCGGGCGCAATGTGCAGCAACTCTTCATCGTTTGTCTTTTCCAGCTCCTGTCCGGTCATGGTTTTCCCGTCCAGTCCGATGCCCAGTTTTTCCCCTATGGCCGCAGCGGTCAGGGCGTGATCACCGGTGATCATCTTGACCCTTATCCCGGCTCCGGTGCATTCCGGGTCATATCCATACCCCATGAGCCGGATCACGGATTCTATGGCCTCCCGCCTGGGAGGGTCCATCATTCCCAAGAGGGCCAGCATGGAAAAGCCGCCTTGAACATCACCCTGGCTTAATACCCCGGCATCAGGACCTGCCTTTTTTACGGCAATGCCCAGAAGCCTCTGTCCCCTGGAGGCCATGAACTCCCCGCTGGAATGCCAGAAATCAGCATCAAGAGGCTCATCTCCATTCAGGCCCCTTTGAGAATCGCATTTTTCCAGCACCTTTTCCGGAGCCCCCTTGAGGATGATCAGTCCATGACCGGGCTGACCATGATGCAAAGTGGCCATGAATTTCTCTTCCGAGCTGAAAGGCAGCACATCAGTGCGGGGACAGGAACTGTTTTCCTGTTCCTGGTCCAGGCCGGCCTTCAAGGCAGCAGTCAGAAGCGCACCTTCGGTTGGTGCACCGCTCAGCTTCCACTGGCCGTCACTGACATGGAGATCTGCGTCATTGCACAGCAGGGCTGCTCTCAAAGATTCCATCAACACGGGATGTTTTTCAGGAACAATGTCCTGATCATCAAGCATGAAGCCGCCATCCGGTGCATAGCCCACCCCTGAGACGGAGAAGAGGTGATCAGCGGTCTGAACGTACTGTACGGTCATTTCGTTCCTGGTCAGGGTGCCGGTCTTGTCCGAACAGACTACAGTAACCGAACCCAGGGTCTCCACTGCAGGCAGACGCCTGATGATTGCGTTGCGCCTGGCCATTCTCTGAACCCCGATGGCCAGGGTAATGGTCATGATGGCCGGCAGGCCCTCGGGAATGGCGGCCACAGCCAGGCCCACAGCGGCCAGAAACATGTCCGCTGATTCATAGCCCCGCAGCATAACCCCGAAGGAAAATGCGGCAGCAGCCAGGACAATTATGGCCCCGGTCAGCTGGCGGGCAAACACGTTCATCTTGCGGATAAGAGGGGTGGTTATGCTTTCGGTCTCGGTCAACAGCCTGCTTATGCGCCCGATCTCGGTCTGCAGGCCGGTTCCGGCCACCACACCCTGTCCATGACCGAAAACCACCATGGTCCCGGAAAAGGCCATGCTTGACCTGTCCCCCAGCAAAGCCCCGGAGTCTGCTTCAGCAGCGTCTTTGTCCACCGGTACTGATTCCCCGGTCAGGGCCGCCTCATCCACGCGCAGATTTTTGACCGCAAAGAGCCTTAAATCAGCCGGCACCCTGTCCCCTGGCTTGAGATATACCACGTCTCCCGGGACCACCTGTTCAGCCGGTATCTTGACTCTTTTACCGTCTCTGAGCACCAGGGCCTCGGGTGCCAGCATGACCTTGAGCCCCTCCAGGGATTTCTCGGCCTTGCCCTCCTGTACAAAGCCGATCAAGGCATTAACCACGCACACCCCCAGGATGACAAAACAGTCTATCCACTCCTGCAGAAGAGCGGTGACCCCGGCAGCCGCCAGAAGAACGTAGATCAGAAGGTTGTGGAACTGCAGCAGAAACCTGAGAACAGGCCCCTTTCTTTTTTCCCTGGCCAGAAGGTTGGGACCGAAAGATTCCAGTCTCCTGCGCGCTTCATCCCAGTCAAGCCCTTCAGGAGAGGACCCCAGGGCCTCAAAGCATTCCTGTACAGACCTGTCGTGCCAGGTGGATTTATCCAGCTGCTCGTTATGGATTTTCATGTCCCCTTTGTGTGGTCATAATCTTCATCACCTTGTCCATGAGCTCGTCCATGTCCGCGGATTTGATTATATAATGATCAGCATCCACAGATTTCAAGTCGTTTTGAAAAGTCTCGAATCCGGTGCACAGGATTACCGGCAGGTCCTGATCCCTGGACCTGATCTCCTGCAGAAGATCCAGTCCGGACTTGTCCAGGCCCAGTTTTATATCCAGAATGACCAGGTCCGGTTTTTCCCGGTCCAGGAGGTGCAGGATCGGCTCAGTGCCGTCTGAGGTCGTCACCTTGAACCCTTTATATGCCAGCTCTTCCTGGTAGAGCATGCGGATATGCAGTTCATCATCCACCACCAGGATCTTCTTGCTCATACATAACTCCTTTGATTTTTTGCCGGTCTGAGAAAACAGGATTGTGCTCTTTGCCCGGTCAACAACTCATAAGGCTCCTATCAAGGCTCCTGACCTGGAGATTGATCTTTGCAGGCTCATAAATTAAAGTTATAATGAATTTTTGTGAAAGCACAGCATTTTTCTGTGTTTGATTTCGCAACACTTTGTTTTTATTGGCAAAATCTTTTTGTTGTCCCCTGGAAATCCTGCAGGTGCTTTATAGGTTTTTATTGTCTGTTCACTCAATATCCCAGCCCCATGTGTCCTCATCGTTGCGTTTATGCTACATGTGCGGCTGCATATTCAACAAAGAAATTTCTTGCCAGGGATTAGCTCCTTGCCTTTCTACTTAATTTTCAATAAACAGTTTTTTTGATATTCATCAAAGATGCGACACTTTCCTCTCTTGAACTATTTCTTTGACTGTCGACCATGCCGGTCTGGCCAACGGGAAAGAGTGACAACCTGACCAGTCAGACAACTCAGCTCTTTTCCTGGACTATTACTGAGCAGTTGTAATGAACAAAAACCTGATTTTGTCCGGCTTCGGCCTGCTGGTGCTCCTGTATATCATCATCGGCAGCCTTGCCTATAGGGCCTCCCAGGAGCTGGAGGCGGTGGTTACTGACCAGTTCAACCGGCAGCAGTTGATACTGACCGGAAAGATTGCCGATGACATCCGGAGGCACTGCCAGTTTCTGGAAACAGCTCTGACCACCCTCAGCCGCCATGCAGGAGAAACCTTTCCTGAGCAGCCTTCCCGGGAATACCTTAATTCCACTTTTGAAATCCTCAAGGACTGGCATGTCCTGAGCCTCGGCATAGCCCCGGAGGACCCGGACGAATCTCTGGCTGCATACCCAACGGATTTTTTTTCATGGGAAAAAATGGGCGTGGACTTTCCTCATGCTGAATTTGAACTCTGGCGGGATTCCGGCCCCGAAGAACAGATTTTTTTCAGCCGGACCTTCAGGCCTGACCAGGGCCCTTTTGCCGGGACCTGGGTTATGATCATGGCCCGGCCGCTGCCCCAGGGCATTGAGGGATATCCTGAGCCTGCCGCTTCTGATCGAGTCCCGCCTGCGGCCTTCTTTGTGGTCGACGCCATGAAGGTATCCAGAGATTATGCCCATGGAGTCATCTCCGGACAGACGGGCTATCCCTGGGTGATAAATGAGCGGGGGTACTTTCTGTACCACATTGAAGACGATTTTGACGGCCAGAACTCCTTTACAGTGCGCCATGAGAGAAATCCGGATATTTCCTATGCACGGATAAACATGCTTGTATCCCAAAGACTGCTCCGGGGTGAAGAAGGAACAGACTGGTATATTTCCGGCTGGCACAGGGAAGTCTATACAGAAATGAAGAAACTCTTCGCCTTCAGCCCTGTTTTTTTTACCGGCCCGGAAAATGAACAGGACATGCATCTGTGGTCCGTGGGTCTGGCCGCCCCCACGGATGAAGTCTGGGGACTTATTCAGCCCATAATTATCAGGCAATGGTTTGTGGCCGGCCTGTTCCTGGTGGGAGCCACCCTCGCGCTGTTCACCCTGTATTACATATCCCTGCGCTGGAACTACGCTCTGTCCCGCAAGGTGGAGGAAAAGACCGAGCATCTTACAAAATCCCAGGAGCTTTTGCTCCAGGAAAAGCAAAAAGTGGAACAGAGCATGCAAGAACTGGTGGAAACCCAGCAGAAGCTGGTGCAGTCCGAGAGGTTCGCTGCCATTGGCGAAGCAGCCTCTCATCTGGCTCATGAAATCAAGAACCCGCTCATGCTCATGGCCGGGTTTGCGGGGCAGGTTAAGCGCAGTCTTCATGAAAACAGCCAGGACAGGGAAAAACTGGATATAATCGTGCAGGAGGCCCAGCGCCTGGAGAATATGCTCATTGAAGTCAGGGATTTCACCCGGCCGCACAAGCTTCATAAGGAGAGTTGCCAGATAAACGACTTGATTTCCCAGACGGTGAATATTTTTGAAAATGAAATGAAGGCAGGTCAAGTCCAGTACAGACTGGATCTGTCCCGGGACCTGCCCCTGGTAAGCCTGGACAGGGACCGAATCAAGCAGGTGTTTCTCAACCTGATCAAAAACTCCCTGGAAGCCATGCCTGAGGGAGGCACCCTGACCATCGGCTCACAAAGGATAAACCGGAGGGTCCGCATATGGGTGGAGGATAACGGTCCAGGCATTCCCGAGGAAAAGATGAAAAACATCTTCAGCCCGTATTTCACCACCAAGAAAAAAGGCACAGGCCTGGGCCTGGCCGTAAGCTACCGCATCATCCAGGATCACGACGGAGACATTTTTGTGGACAGCGAAGCCGGACGGGGAACCAGGTTCACCTTTTATCTCCCCCTGGCGGAGGACATACAGCTGAGGGAAAGTTAGTGTCCGGCAGAAGCAAGCAAAATGATCCGGTGAACCGCTCGTTATTTCAAAGCGGTTCACTGTTGGGACATTTCAAGTAAGCGGAATAATTGGTGCTCTTCCTGTTAGGGTGCTGTCGGCCACGGGATTATTTTGGATATATACTTTATACATGTATATCATAATCTATAATCCCGGGAGGGCCGTATGCAGGTAGCAAAGTGGGGAAGCAGCCTGGCTGTTCGTTTGCCCAGGGCCGTGGTGGACGCACTTGATCTGACCCCCGGGGACGACATCGAAATTGAAGTTGCAGGGCCGCGCACCTTCAGGGTGCGCAAAAAACCTGACGCCAGGGAGCTTCTGGCCGGCTTGAGAAAATACCGTGGGCGTATGTCGGCCGACTTCATCATTGACCGGACTGAAGCCCATGAGCGTGGATAAGAGGTTTATAGTTACCAATATACTTTTGTATCTGCTGTCTGAAGCATGCGCTAAATGACCTGCTGCCCACTTCTGACCATCTCTCTTTTCCCCCGACTGGCCTGACTTCTGACCTCTGCCCTCTGACTTCTGACCTCTGCCCTCTGCCCTCTGATTTCTGATTTCTGACTTCTGACTTCTGACCTCTGATTTCTGACTTCTGACCTCTGACCTCTGACCTCTGATTTCTGATTCCTGATTACTCCGGCATGAGCGAGGAATGATGTTCTATGATCAGCCAGCGGTCCTGGATCCAGCGATAGACAAAGGTATACCTGGCCCGGAGGGAAAAGGGCTCTTCCTGCGGAGGGGACAGCTCAAAAGTATAAACCCCCGAGTTTATGGCGATATCGCCGTAGACCCTGATGTTTGACTCATTGATAGTCCCTGTTGGCCTTCTTTGCATGAACAATTCAAAATAATTCCTGATCTCGGCCCGGCTCTTACGGGGCTGATTGGCTATGGTGGGCAGCAATACAGCTTCCGGTGAATAAAGCGAAACCACCTGGTCCGGGTCGCCGCATTGCAGGGCTTTGTTCCATGCATCAAAAAGAGAGGATATTTCCTTTTCTTGCTTCATTAACCTTACCCTTAAGATGATTTTCAACAAAAAATCAATAAAATATCAATAACTTTTCAAGCAGAAAATCAAGTGAAACCTGGTCCGTTACTATTTTTTTACAAAAAAACCGACCGCTTGGCCCGGGCCAAGCGGTCGGCAGATCAGGTATTTCACCCGGGGCTTCAGATACAGAGCATCATTCCGGATGGACCAGGAGAACCGGGCAATGAGCCTTCCTGGTCACCCTCTCGGCCACCGAGCCCACGAACCACGCCTCAGGTCCTTTGCGGGTGTGGGTGGGCAGAACGATCATGTTGATTGCGTTTTCTCTGGCGTACTTAAGTATTTCGTCCACGGGCTGACCGCTCAGGACCACCTTGCTGCGTACCCCCACCCCGGGCAGGGACTTTTCAATAAAGGCGTCCATGAGCTTCTCGGCCACCTCCTTTTCATAGCCTACATGGCTGGTGTACACGGCCTGCAGGATGTCTTCGCTGATGAAGTCAACCCTTGGGGTGACGTGGACCAGATCCACCTCGGCCCCGGCGCACATGGCTATCTGGCGGGCATAGCCCGCAGCCAGATTGTCGTTGTCCGAAAAAACAACCGGCAATAGAATTCTTTTTATTTCTGGCATGAACTGTCTCCTCTCAGGCGCGCTGACAGCGCGCAAAAAACGTGAATTCACTTACCCGGCAGGGAAAACCTGCAGGGAAAAAATCCTGTCAGCATCCTGTCCGTGTCCGGTCCTTGCCGGACCGGACACGGACAAACTGATCCTTACGAATTCATTTCCATCTCAAAAACACCAGAAGCGGCAATAGCGATCATAACCATTACAAAAAGCGAAAAAAGAACGTAAATCCAGAGCTTTTCCCTGGCAAGGGCCGGAATGGTGGGGATCAATGCCCAGAAAGCCACGGTGCAGCCAACGACCATCCCGAACATGGTGAACCCGTCCCCGGTAAAGAAGTTCTCCCACCAGATCTTGTGCAGCCAGGGCCAGTCTCCGTAAAGGGCCATCCAGATCTCCGCGCCGCTCATGCCTTCAAAGACCAGGGCAAAGGTGAAGTAGGGGTTCATGGCGTTATTGTCCGGCCAGATCACGGAAAACATGGGCCCCACCAGGCTGATGATGCAGGCGGCAAAGGTGATCCAGTAAACTACATCGCCGTAGATCCTGTTATAAAGTGGTACAATTGGTCTATCTTCGGTCATATCAGGATTCCTCCTTGAATAAATCGTTTTTTCCCTAATCCTTGAGCCTTAATTCTCTAATCACGTTAATTGCGACAAAGGCCAGGAGAATCACCAGAACAGTAAGGTTCAGCCAGTGAGGAGGCCTGGGGATGATCTCCCACATGGACAGAGCCCTGGTAATAAGGCCCCAGCAGGAAAAGCCCATGAGCCCGATGAGCAGCCAGCGCACGAAACCGGCCTTGATCTGGACCAGGACCAGGGCGCCGAACAGGCCGCCCACCACCTGGCCGGCCAGCCAGGGAGCAGCAAACAGGGGAACCAGAGCGCCCATCATGAAATAGGGCCAGACCGCCACACAGTCGCCCATGCCCAGCAGGACCACGCTGTTGGCCGCGGCCACCTTGAGAGGCGTGCCCGCGATGACGTTCTGGAAGGGAACCATGGCCCAGCCTGCCCCCATGCCGAAGAACCCGGAGCCCAGGCCCACGATAAGGATCCCCCCAAAGAGCCAGCCCATGTTGTTCAGGCCGTAATCCACGACCCTTTTCAGGGAGGGCTCGTAAAAGGGCTGGCGCAGACCCAGAGCCTGGGTGATTTTATCCGATTTCTTGACATCGGGCCATTCGATTTTTTTACCTCCGAAGATGAAATAAAGGATCAGCCCTCCTATGACCAGTCCCAGGAGCAAGCGCACAAAGGCCTCGCCCCATTCCCCCAGCAAGGCGGCCACGACCACCGCTCCCTGGGCTCCGCCGAAGGCAGCCAGGGAAAAGGCCACGCACAGAAAGACCACCATCTTGAAGTTGGCCAGGCCGCTGCGCATGACCGGACCCGTAGCCATGAGTCCGCTGAACATGGCCACGATAAGTCCTGTGCCCCGGGCTATGAGGCTGTCAACCGGGGTGAAGGCCATGACCAGCGGGGTGAACAGTACTCCTCCGCCTATTCCGCCGATGGTGGCCAGGATGGCGATGAGGGTGCTGGCAATAAAAAAGCCCACCAGCCAGCCCACAAGGATGCCCCCGGGCATGCCTCCCTCAGGGGTGGGAACCGCTGCGGCAGCAATGGCTATGACAATATAGCTGATAATCGCCACCACAATCATGATGTTCAGCTCAAGCCAGGGCGGCTTCAACCACTTGGACATAACTCCCCTCCTTCTGTGAAATTTTTCTCATTTTTCTTGACAGTTTCTCCCTGAGCCTGCTTCTCACGGCCCATAAAACAGCAGGACCAGCCGGAGAAGAAGGACCAGGGAGAAAAGTCAGGGCAGAATCGCCCGCATACCCAAATCACATGGCCAGCCCTGGTGGGACTGGTTTTTTCCGGATAAAAATCACCTTATCTGCAAAAATTTTCCATTGGAGAATTAACGTGTTTTCATCCATCTTGCAACAACAAAAAACAGCCCTGTAGCAAATTGCAACCATAGTGGCAGGTGCAGCAGGCGTGCCCTTCAACCAATGTTCCCTTGACAATTGTCAAGGTATAGGTACAACGGAAAACAATTTTTTTGAACAGGAGCCGGAATTCATGAAACGGGTTTTTGAAGGCCCGGCCAAAACATCGGGCAAAAAACAGGTGAGCATAGAAGGTCCCATGGGTGGGAACAGGTGGACATGGGTGGTGGAGTCCGGCCTTTATTCCATGGGACTGGAATCGGCCATCCACTTTTACGACTGCCCCGAACCCATGTCCAGGATCTCCAACAGCATGCACAACCTGCTGAAGAAGTTCGGCCTGCCCGGAACATTCGTGGACTGGAAGACCATGTCCAACCACCGCCTGCGGGATATGGTCAAAAAAAACAAGACCCCCCTGGTCATAAGTCTGCAGGGAATAATCGACCAGAAGACCGTGGAGAATATCCGCGAGCTCAACCCTATGATCAGGATCATCTACTGGTGGGGGCCACCTGTCCGCCGGGAAGACCAGATAGACAGAATCATGGAAGTTGACGAACTGGTGGATGTCGTGGCCCTGTCATTTAAAAAAAACGTTGAACTGCTGCGTTCCCGGGGTGCCAGAAATATAGTGCATCTGCCCTTTGCATCCTGTCCCTACCATCACAAGCTCAAGGTCAAGGTAACATCGGGCACGCGTCGCAAGTACGGCCGGGAAGTAATCCTCATCGCCCCCTTTGGGGAGTACGAAGAAGAACTGGTCCGCAGGGTGAGCGAGACCCTGGGTCAGAAGGTGGATGTCTGGGGGCCGGGCTGGTCAGGCACCCAGTGGGTCAGACACAACGGCCTGATCTTTCCGCCCCGGAACCTGGAGGCCTATGCCTCGTCCACCATTGTAATCAATACCCACGGCCGGGACTTCGCCGAGCATGACGGCCTGAACCCGGCCTTTTTTGAAATCCCCGCCGCCGGGGGCTTCCAGATTACCGAAGAACAATCCATTTTGAAAAAACAGCCTTTTCACCCCTACGTGGCCACCTTTCGAGATCCCCGTGAGCTTGCGGAAAAGGTGCGGTACTACCTGCATGACCATGGCGCCCGGGAGAGCATGCGCTCCAGGCTGCAGGCCCAGATCCTGGAGAAGGAAACCTACGGGCAGCGATTTTATGACCTGTTTGAATACATGGATAACTCCGGATGACCCCTCAAAAAACCATAACCCCGAAAACAGTCACAAGAGCAGGGTGTGACGGGTTCAACTGCACCATCCTGGAGAGTATCTCCGACGGGGTATTTACAGTGGATGACCAGTGGATGATCCCCTCCTTCAACCGGGCCGCGGAGATCATTACCGGCATCTCCAGGAACGAAGCCATGGGCCGCCCGTGCTGGGAGGTGTTTCATTCCAGCCTGTGCGAAGCAGAATGCGCTCTCGGTCAGACCAGAAAATCAGGCAAACCAGTGGTGGGCAAAGTCTGTTATATTGTCGACTCCAGAGGCAGGCGCATCACCATCAGCGTATCCACCTCCCTGCTGCGCAACTCCCGGGGCGAAACAGTCGGCGGAGTTGAAACCTTCAGGGATTTAAGTGAAACGGAAAGCCTGCGCCTGAAACTCAAGGGTGATTTTGACATGGGTGAGCTCATAAGCCACAGCCCGGCCATGCAGAAGGTGCTGGAACTTACTCCGGCAGTGGCTGAGACCACCAGCACCGTGCTCATCCAGGGGGAAACCGGCACCGGCAAGGAACTGGTGGCCAAGACCATTCATGCCTTAAGCCGCGGACGTGAGGCGCCCTTTGTGGCCGTCAACTGCAGCGCCCTCCCAGACACCCTGCTGGAGTCGGAACTTTTCGGATACAAGGCCGGAGCGTTCACCGGGGCCCAAAAAGACAAGCCCGGCAGGTTCGCCCAGGCCCGTGGAGGGACCCTTTTCCTGGATGAAATAGGTGACATAAGCCTGGCCATGCAGGCCAAGCTGCTCCGGGTGCTGCAGGAAAAGAGCTACGAGCCCCTGGGCGCCTCGGGTTCTGAAAAGTCCGATGCCCGGATCATCGCCGCCACCAACAAGGATCTGGAACATCTCGTGGAGATCAAGGCATTTCTCCAGGATCTTTTTTACCGCATCAATGTGGTGCGCATCGACCTGCCTCCCCTGAGGCATCGAAAAGAGGACATACCTTTTCTTGTGGAGCATTTCGTGGACAGGTTCAACCGCCTGTTCCACCGGGAGATCCAGGGAGTGGATCCACAGGTGCTGTCCATTCTCATGAGCCATGACTGGCCGGGCAACATCCGGGAGCTGGAAAACGTAATTGAAAGGGCCTTTGTCCTCTGCCGCCAGGAAGAGATAAAGCGCAGTCACCTGCCCCGGGACCTGATCCTCAGGGAACAGAGGGCCGGGGAACTCCTGAACATGTATTCAGCCAGGCAGGCCCTGGAAGCAGGAAATATCTCCCGGGCCCTGAGACAGTCCCAGAACAACCTGTCCCAGGCGGCCAGGCTGCTGGGCATGCACAGAAGCACCCTGTACCGCAAGATGAAAAAGCTGGACCTGTAAGACGCGCCTGCAACCAGTCCTTTTTGCAGGCGCAGATGACAGAGTACAGAAGACGGATGACAGAAAAATCAAATGGTTAACTGATCTTCAATCAAAGCTTGCGGTCCGCTTTTCGATTTTTTGCAACAGCATCCTGTAAGCCGGACTTCCCTGCATATCCTTCCAAACCTTCTCTTTTCTATTGTCTCCACCAATGTTGCAGTTATTCAACATGGATTTTTATTCTTGTAGCATAACCGCAACGCTTTCTGCAAACAATCCCAGTCAAAAAATCCATACATATTGAACTATTGCGCTCAAAACTTTCTTTTTCCTTCCATGGGCATGGTTCTTGATAGTTCCCTGCTTCACAAGGACCATAAACATGAAACTAGCTGTAAGTACATGGGACAATCTTGTGGCCCCGGTATTCGATGTTTCCGGGAAAATACTCCTGGTGCAGGTATTCCCGGAAAGAACCATCCCCCTGGAGCACAAAGAGATATCCGGCAGCGACAACCTGGCCAGGATCCGCCGCCTGTCTTCCCTGAGTATAGAAGTTTTGATCTGCGGCGCCATATCCAGGCTCTGGCACGATATCCTGACAGCCTGGGGCATCCAGGTCATCTCCTATGTTACCGGTCCCTGGGACAGTGTGCTCCAGGCCCTTGCTGAAGGCAGGCTGGACTCCCCTGAATTCTGCATGCCCGGCTGCCCCGTGTACATGCAGACCCGCAACCGGGAATCAATAAAATATGTGTCTTCAGTCATACGAGACATAGATTCGGAAGCGTTACAGTAAAATTATTTTTTACCTTTAAAGATGCACCTGCAAAAAGTCGGGTAATGAATAATTCAGGAATCAATAATCTACATCACTATTTGTTTTTAATGATCTCTGACCTCTGTCGTCTGACGTCCGTGACTGCAAAAATGACTTTTTGCAGTCACATCTTAAAAAAGCGTGCCAAAAAACTTTTAACAACAAAGGAGGTAGAGTCACATCAAAAAAACCAGTGAGGTTTGGTGCATGGAGGTTTCTTTGCCTTCGGATCAATTGCTGCCTGTATATGCCGGGTGCTCACCGGGCAGTAAAAAATAACCGGAATCATTTTTAAAGGAGGAAATGCTATGTCAAAATGGTTGAAGCCGCCCTGGCTTGAGCTGAACATCATGCTGGCCCTTGCGGTGATCACTTATCTGGTAATTTTAGCCGCTGTAATGGCTATGCCCACTCCTGAAGGAGGCATGGCCGGCGGGGTCATCTGGGGATGGCTGGTGGGCTTTTTCGTCATCAGTACCCTCATCGCCCTTGTGGCCACCATCGGCGGAATAGGCGGAGGGGTGCTGTTCACCCCGTTCATCCTGGCCTTTACCCCCATTGACAGCCTCATAGCCCGGGGAACAGGACTTATCGTGGCCATGTTCAGCGGGCTCATGGCCACCGGCCCTGTGTGCCGAAGCGGTCTGGCCAATGTGAAGATGTGCATATTTCTCTGCGTGGCCTTTGGTGTGGCCTGTTTCGGAGGCGCCCTGGGAGCGGTGGTCGTGGCCGAGCACCTGGGCGAATTTGGCGAAGCAGCGGTGCGCATGCTCCTGGGCCTGGTCATCGGAGGGCTGATCCTTTATTTCATCTTCGGAGGCAAAAGGATCGAATGGCCCGATGTCAAGGTCTCGGATAAAATAACTCAGTACCTGCAGCTGCGCCAGCCCTTTTACGAGCCCTCCCTGAAAAAGGTCGTGGATTACGGCCTGACCCGCATGGGCTGGCTCTTTTGTGGGATCCTGTTCGTGGGCATGGGCTCCGGGTTTTTCGGCATGGGCGCCGGCTGGGCCATTGTCCCCTTCCAGAATGTCATCGCGGGCACGCCTCTCAAGGTGGCCGCGGCCAACAGCGTGGTCCTGCTGGGCATGGGCGACTGCGTGGCGGTCTGGCCCTACTTCATGATGGGTGCGCTCATTCCCATACTCGCAGCTCCCTGGCTGGCCGGCCAGGTGGTGGGTGGACTTCTGGGCGCCCTGGTCCTGGTCCAGATCAAGGCCGGTTTCGTGCGCTGGCTGCTCATCGGGCTCATGGGCTTTTCCTGCTGGGGCCTTATTACCAGGGCTCTGTCCATGTGGAATGTCATCGAGCGCCCGCCGCACTGGATGAACGGACTGGTCCTGCTGATTCTGCTGACCTTTGTCATGATAAACATTGTCAGAGAGTACAGGCTCAAGGATTAGCAAATTTAATATCCAAGGAGGAATATTGATATGAATGAAGACAGACCTATTGCCCCTGAATGGAACAGGGTCTACGGCGAAATAGTCTACTGGATAACTTTCGTTGCCTGCCTGATCTGCTTTATCGGGCCCATGTTCTCCATGCTCTTTCCGGAGAACAACGCCATGAACCCTTACTTTACCTATGCCCTGGTCTTTGAAGGCATGACCGGCTCGGATATATGGATTGCCCTGTACGGTGAATGGCCCTGGTTTCACTACGTGTGGTGGAATAACTTCTTTACCGGGGACGGGTTCACCATGTTCGGGGTAGCCCTGGGAACCACGGTGGCCCTCTGGGCTCTGATCCCAACCATGTTCGTGTTCGCCAGGCACAAGCTGCCCCAGTACGTGCTGTTCAGCGCCATTGTCTGCTTTATGGTCGTATTGGCGGCATCCGGGATTATACGCATCGGTTGATGAAAGATCCGGGACCCTGGCCTGACTTCGGCCTTTTCCTGAAAGGTCCAGGCCGGGTCCCCGGTTATTGAGCAGGCACTGCCAGAGAGTAAGAAACACAATTAACCAAACCAGCATGGAGCTTGCGTGCTGGATAAAAGGAGATTATTCATGCCGGAAATAAAAACAATTCTCTTGCCGGTTGTTTTTTCGGACAATGACAACCTGGCCGCGGGCTATGCCCGCCAGATCGCCATGTGCGCCGGGGCCGAGGTGGATCTGGTCCACGTCACCCCGCATATTGACTTCATCGACAGAGATATCCTGCAGGCGGTGTACACCAGCCATGTGGGCTATGAAAAGGAGGTGGCTGAAAAGCTCATGGAAGCCTTTATTGAAAAGTCCCTGCCCGGGGTGGGGGTACGCAACAAGGTGGTCCTGAGCGGGCAGCCCGCGGATGAGATCCTCAAGTACGCAAAGAAAAACGAGATCAGCATGATCGTTCTGCCCACCCACACCCGAACAGGGCCGGAGGCGTGGTTCGTGGGCTCGGTGGCCGAAAGGGTGACCAAGAGGGCCCATTGCCCGGTTCTTCTGGTCCATCCCGATTGAGGTGCCACCGGACCGGTCATATCCGGACAACAGCG
>PUMA01000010.1 GCA_003551155.1 Desulfonatronospira sp. | reverse complement strand
TCCGCCTAGCTCGCTTCAGACAGTTTGAGCCGCTTTTGCCAAAACCCCGGAGCCGGCATTCTGGATAAGGCTCTTAATTTTTAACTGTATATAAAATCCACACGTTGCGTCGAGGAGCCCAGATTTCTGACCGCCGGACCTGCAGACGCTGACCGCACTGCTTTTTTAAAAAAACTATCCAAAAAACAGAACACTCCCTGACCTGAACAGCTTTGCAAAATAGATCCGTTTTTCAGGCAAGGTGAAGGCATAATCGATAAAAGGACAGGATCAGGCCTTATCCGGCAGGATTTTGTGCAGAAAGATGTTTAGTCATTATTCCCTGCTTTCGCCATCCAGAGAATCCGCAAGCCCCATGGGCCGGATTATCCTGTCCACAACCCTGTTCCTGACGGTCTCCGGGTCAAGTTCGTCTGTATTCTCATAAACCTCAACCAGCTGCAGAGCCATTTCCCTGCCCCGGCTGTAGCCTGATCTGCGTACTCTTTCAATTTCATCCCAGTCATTCTTGAACATAAAATCTTGCACTGCAGGAAGAATATCAGGATAGAGATTACGGGATAAAGGACGCATCAGGGCTGCATAGAAACCCAGGGAAGCGCTTTTTTTCTCGGAAATTATATGTCCCAAAAGGCCGAAGGGGTGGGTGTCCGCCAAAAGATCCCTGACTGCCCTGGCAAAAACTTCCACAAGGGTATTGGCCTGCTCAGAAACCATGCGCTGCCAGACCTGTCCGGGAAAGGTGTCCACCATGGCCTCGCCAATCTCGTGGTATATCCAGGTCTCCAGTTCAGCATTGACTACCTGCATAAAACCGTGGCTTTCCAGAACTGGATGCTTGCGCAGTCTGTGCAGGTTCAGGCCGTATTGAGCAAAGGCAAAGGACAGCGCCTTGGACGAAGAAGCCCTGAGTTCCAGTACTTCATCCCACAGGGTGGAAGCCATGGCCTGGCGCCTGGCCACAATCTGGCCTCCCTGGCGCATCAAAGGGGCACTGAAAATGTCTCTGGCCAGTTCCTGGTCCACAATGCAGACCTCAAGCCCTTCCTGAACCCTGACTTCTATGGGCCGGGCCAGGAAATAACTGGGTTTCATCCCGGTAACCAGACCTGCTCCATAGAACAGGCCGGAATCTTTAAGTAACTGGTTGATTCTTGGAGCATCCAGACTATCCAGGACCTGGCCGTTGAGAACCAGTGCCTCAGGAGAGCTGCCTTCCAGGCCCAGCCAGAGGCTTTCGCGGCCTTCCACCCACTTGAGCAGATCTCCCCGGTCCGGCTCCTGCCAGGGAGGCATGTTCACTTCCCATTTATAAAGATTTCTCAAACGCAGAAGCAGGATACACAAAGAGAAGGCGCCGCTGAAATTAGCGTCGGAGATATGGCAGTTTTGCTGAATCTGCCTTTGCAGGTCTGTGATGTTTATGGACATGTCTCCATGATAATTACCGGGCCGGACAAAGTAAAGCCGTTATCCTGATGGTTTCGATTACCAGTACTTTTTTCAGATGCCCCTGAAAAAATCCGGATCTTCGACGTTTGCTGTGGAATCATTATGGCATTATACTATATCTTTCCGGAGCCGGCATTAAAGCCCTTAATTTTGAGTGTATGTAAAATCCACATGTTGGGTCGAGGAACCAAAAACTCTTTGATGCGTTCATCCATAACCTCCTCCCCCGGGAGTCTTGATGAACAGCCTGTCGCCAGGACTCAGGATTACCTTGAACTTGCCGGGCATGCTGCGACGTTTGCCCTGGATAATGACCATGTTTTCACCAGCTGCTCCCGGCAGGCCTCCCTCAAGTCCGTAGGGACGAAAAGCCCTTCTCTCGGAAAGTACAGTAACCTCACAGGGCACCAGGACCTCCAGTTCCCTTTCCAGGCCTTCTCCACCGGAAAATTCCCCTTTACCTCCAGAGCCCCGTCGCACCTTATACCTGTGGATGCGGAATGGAAAGCTGTGCTCCAGGGCTTCTACAGGTGTATTCAAGGTATTGGTCATGTGCGAATGCACTGCGCTTGCGCCGTTTAGACTGCTGCAGGCGCCCATGCCTCCGGCCAGAGTTTCGTAATAGGTAAATACCTGTCCGTCAGCCGGATTCTCACCGCCTATGGCCACGTTGTTCATGGTGCCCTGTGAAGCTGCAGGTATCCTGTCCGGCACGGCCCGGGACAAAGCACCAAGAATGACATCCACTATTCTCTGAGCTGTCTCTACATTGCCTCCGGCCACAGCTGCCGGATGTCTGGCATCCAGAACAGAGCCATGCCTGGTCTTCACCCGGAGGGGCCGCAGACATCCGCTGTTGGCAGGAATATCCTGCATTGCCAGACAACGGAACACATACAGCGCACAGGACATGGTTATAGACCTGACCGCGTTGACGCAGCCTGCAACCTGGTCAGCGCTGCGGGAAAAATCCAGATAGACCTGATCCTCCTGGATCTTTAGCTCCAGACTAATGGGGATCATATGCTCAACATGTCCGTCATCATCCAGATAATCGGTAAATCTGTACGTACCGTCAGGGATGGCTGCAATAACTTCCCTGGTAATGCGCTCCGAGTAATCCATGAGGGCTGATCCATAATCCTGCACCTGGCCTGGACCGTATTTATGGACAAGTTCCTGGAGCCTTTTGATCCCGGTTATGTTGGCCATGATCTGGGCCGAAAGATCGCCTCTGCGCTCCTGAGGAGTGCGCACGTTCTTCAGAATCAGCTCCAGGACATCTTCCCTGATCATCCCCTGGCGCACTATCTTCATCGGAGGAATGATTACGCCTTCCTGATGGATGGAAGAGGAAAGAGGCATGGACCCGGGAGACATCCCGCCCATATCACTGTGATGGGCACGGTTGGCCGCATAAAACAGAGGATATCTCCCCCCTGCAAACACCGGGGCCACCAGAGTAATGTCCGGCAGGTGCGTACCTCCCTGAAAGGGATCATTGAGCATGACCATGTCCCCTTCCTGCATGGAAACAGCTTGCGTGGCAGCCTGCACCGACAGGGGCATGGAACCCAGATGTACCGGAATGTGCGCGGCCTGGGCTATCATTTCCGCCTCCCTGGAAAACACCGCACAGGAGAGATCACGGCGTTCATTGATGTTTGGGGAAAACGCAGTGCGCACCAGGGCCATGCCCATTTCTTCGCAGATGGAAGCAAAGCGGTTCTTAAAGACTTCCAGGAGAACCGGGTTAAGACTTGCAGCTTTTTTCGGCATCAGCTGAGTTCCATGATGATGTTTCCCAGATGGTCAACTCTGCCCCGGGCAAAAGGCGGAAATACAACTGTGGATGTGTATTCGGTAACAATTGCCGGACCTGAAAATTCGTTTCCCGGCCTTAATTCATTGCGGTCCAGGATCACAGCCGGGCAGAATCCGCCCTGAAACATCACTTTTGCCTCACCCAGCCTGGCCTCATCAGGTAATTCCGGACCTGCATGGGGCAAGAGATCCGGGCCGGGCTTGTCCGGAAACCCTACCGCCCGAAGCCTTACATTGACCAGTTCCACTTCCCTGTCCGGATGGTGATGGCCGTATTTCTGCCGGTGCAGCTCATGGAACTTATCAGTTTTATTCTCACCAGGCTCCCAGGGAACCATGATCTCAAAGGACTGACCTTTGTAGCGCATATCCAGGAAATGCTGCAGAGAAACCTCTCCGGATGCAAAGCCTGCCTCCTGCATATCATGCAGAGCCTTTTGTTCCAGGGGCCGGAACATCTTTTCCAGATGCTCACAGAATGCGTCCTTGTGCCGGAGCATGACCGTCAGGGAATAATCCCTGATCACATCAGCCTGGACCATCCCCCGGGCCGAAAGCACACCCGGGTCCACCGGGATGAGCACCCTGGGAATGGACAAAAGCATGGCCAGTCCGGCGCAGTGCAGTCCTCCGGCTCCGCCGAAGGAAACCAGGGTGAATTCCCTTGGATCATACCCCTTTTCCACGGAAATAACCCGGATGGCCCGCTCCATATTGGCATCAGCCACTGCCAGGATGCCTTCGGCCAGCTGCAGCGGATCAAGGCCTGCCTGTCCGGCCATAATTGTAAGGGCCTGGTTGAGCATGGTTTTGTCCAGGACCATCTCTCCTCCCAGAAACCTGTCCGGTCGCAGCCGCCCCAGAAACAGATGGGCATCTGTAACCGTGATCTGCCTGCCACGGCCATAACAAATGGGTCCCGGGTCTGATCCGGCGCTTTCCGGTCCTACCTTGAGGGCACCTCCCTCATCCAGAACAGCAATGGATCCTCCTCCAGCACCGACGGTGTGAATATCCAGCATGGGCACTCCAAGGGGAAGTCCAGAAAGACAGGCCTCAGTGGACAGGGGAAGTTCTCCGTCCACAAGGCAGACATCCGTGGAAGTGCCGCCCATATCCAGGGTGATGATCCGTTCAAAACCGGCCGCTCCGGCTGTATGCAGCGCGCCCACTACCCCGCCAGCCGGGCCGGACAAAATGGTGCGCACAGGCTCCTGCATGGCCTGCTCCACAGAGATGCTGCCCCCGTTGGACTGCATTATGCGCAGGAGAGACGGTGCCAGGCTGTCCTTTATGCGCTGCAGATAACCGGACATAACCGGCGATACATAGGCATTGAGCACTGTAGTGGAGAGACGTTCGAATTCCCTGAACTCGGGCAGTATGGCATGAGACATGGATACGGGCAGTCCCAGCTCCTGCAGCCGGGCATATACTGCCTGTTCATGCCCGGGATTGAGATAGGAAAAAAGAAGGCAAACGGCAATGGACTGCACTCCCTGTTCCCGGATGCTTTGCACTATCCCGTCCAGAGCCTCTGCATCCAGAGGCTGGACCTGGCTGCCGGAGGCATCAATGCGTCCCTGAATTCCGAACCGCAATGAGGCCGGAACCAGCGGGTCCGGTTTGCGGTAAAACAGATCATACAGCCTGGAACGGTTCTGACGCCCCAGCACCAGGAGGTCCTCAAACCCGGCATTGGTAATGACAGCCGTCTTGACTCCCTTTCTTTCCAGGACAGCGTTGGTGGCCACAGTGGAACCATGCACCACCCGGCAGGAAAAAACGCGGGTAATATGTTCAAGACCTTGAAGCACGGACCGGGCAGGATCATCCGGAGTTGACAGAACCTTGTATACCCTCCAGCGGCCGCCATGATTATATAGAAAATCGGTAAACGTACCCCCGGTGTCCACCCCGATTATTAGCAAATCCACTGCAAACCTGTCCTGCCTGTCTATTCCTCGACTTCAATGCTGTCACCCACCCGGACAGTTCCTCCCTGGAGCACCCGGATGAATATGCCCTCCCTGGGCATGACACAGTCACCTGCCTGGTGGTATATGGCACAACGGTTGTGACATTCCTTACCGATCTGGGTCACTTCCCCCAGTGCCTGGGGGCCGATCTTGAGCCTTGTTCCCAGGGCAAGAGCAGGCAGATCAATACCCTGGGTGGTCAGGTTCTCGGCAAAATCCCCCGGACCTACGTCCAGACCGGCAGCCTGCATCTTGCGGATACTCTCCAGGGCCAGCAGGCTGACCTGGCGATGCCAGCCCCCGGCATGGGCATCGTATTCCAGGCCGTGCTCCCTGAGGAGCACGCCTTCATTGATATTTTTCTTTCTCTGTCCTTTCTTGGGACTGATGCACACGGCCACAATGCTGGGCATAACCTCTCCAGAAATCATAAGCGTTAACAGGTACTGAACTTCATCAGGAATAGCAGGCTTCATAGATCACTTCCACTGGATGCTCAGGGGGAATAGAAAGATTGTGGGAGAACTGCAGCCTGCAGCTCAGGCAGTCACAGAAAAGGATGTCAGACTGAGTGGCCTGAAGCTTTTCCATGAGAGAGCTGCCCTTCTTTTAAGATTCCTGTGCAGTAAGGCCGGAGTTTTCGCATCCATGAGGCGGGACTTTCTCTGGTGCCTAACCCATGGGGAAGTTTTCCACCAGATCCCATCCCCCGCAGGGACAGCTCTGGCCGCAGAAACCGCAGCCGATGCACCTGTCCTCTCTAACCGTGCGCTCAAATCCGCCGTCAGGCAGTTCTTTGCGCTCTATAGCCCCGGAGGGACACAAGGTCTCACACACACCACAGTCCATGCATGATCCGCAGGAGGAACACTGGGAAGCGCAGCTTTCAAGACCGTTGTATCCGGTGATTCTGGGATCGAAGTATTCCAGAGTCATCCTGGAGTAGTCAATGGGCTCAGAAGTTTCGCTGTATTCCGTGGAAAAGCTGTGCAGTCCGGGCTGCTCCATATCCATTTCCCTGCCGCGGAGCAATTGATCAATGAATGTGGCAGCCCTGCGTCCGGCACCTATGGCATCCGTCAGCAGTCCCGGTCTGACTGCATCACCTATGGCAAACACTCTGGGGTCAGAAGTGCGGTTCTGCTCGTCAACCACTATAAACCCCCTGTCAGTGGCTATGGATGGGGGCAGAAATTCCAGATCCGGGAGATCACCAATGGATATTACCACCGTGTCAGCAGGTATAAGCTCTCCACTGGTCAGCAGTACTCCTTCCCCGGTGATCTCCCTGGTAAAACAGGGATAGCGGAAAACAGCCCCGATCTTTGCGGCCTCTTCTCGTTCCTTGCCGAATGATGCCGGCTCCTGGATATCTATAAGTGTAATCTCTTTTGCTCCCAGGCGGTGAGCCTCAACAGCCACGTCGCATCCCACGTTGCCTGCCCCGATGATGACCAGTCTGCTGCCAACCTTTTGTCTGCCCTGTCTGGCCTCTTTCAGGAAGATCAGGGCCGGAATACTTCTTTCGGAACCTGGAATGGGAATGGTCCTGGGCTTGGATGCACCTGCAGCAATGACCACGAAATCAAAATCAGCCTTGAGCTGTTCAAATTCCCTGCTGGAAAGGGCCTGCTGCAGATGGATACCGGGCAGTACCTGCCTGACCCTGTCCAGCTCCGCTTCAAGCACATGGGGTGGAATACGGTGCTGGGGGATGGCAGTGGACATTTTTCCTCCCAGTACCTTTTCCAGGTCATATATGACCGCTTCATGTCCCTTGAGCCGCAATTGCCAGGCCACTGAAATTCCGGCCGGACCTCCGCCTATGACCGCAATCCTGGAGCCGCTTAATGGGGGCAGATCAGGCACCCTGGCCCCGGTTCCCTCTCTGCCCAGTACAGTGATGTCCACGGGCTGCAGGCTTCCTGTGGCCCTGGTGCATCCCTGCATGCACAGGTTGGGACACAAATAGCCGCAGATAGAGGCTGGGAAAGGGGTAAAGGCCAGGGCCACATCCACTGCCTCGTCCACCCTGCCCTCCCGGATGAGGCGCCAGCGCTCCTGTACGGGCATGCCCGTGGGACAGGCTGACTGGCACGGTGCCATGTATTTTTTGTGTTCCCAGACGGGAGCGTACCGGCGCAGATCACCGGTAGGAACAAGAGAAACAGGACTGCGGTCCAGATCGGTCAAATCTCCAATAAGCCCGTTCTTACCCAGTTCAATATCCCACACCTGGCTTCGAAATTCCGCCATGGACCGGCGCCTTGCCCCCACCTTTTCCATGGGACTGCGGGCTGCAAGGCACTGCCATTCCCCGCGCTGACAAAGCTTCTTGTACAGGGCTCCTCGCCTTATCCTGTCCAGAAACACCTTAAGACCGCTGCAGAGCCAATCCCAATCATCATCGGATATGGGCACTAGCCTGGCATCAGCCTGGCTGTAACCCTTGAGAGGGCCGCGGAAAAATATCCTCCCTCCCACCATTCCCACACAGGGACGGTACCCCAGAACATTGGAAGGATCCTGGGGCTCGTGACCGCAGACAACAGCCACACCTCCGGCCATGAATTCGGCAAAATAGTCCCCGGCCGAGCCCAGCACCCAGAGCTCAGGAGGTTCAAACCTGGGGTTGAACTTGGTCATGGTCATGCCCCTGGCCCCGATGCTGCCGTCAATATATACCCTGCCCTGGGCCATGGCATTGCAGGCCCCGTTGGTGGCATGGCCGCGGACCACTATTTCAGCCCCGGCATTGAGCCAGCCCACATCATCCGAGGCCGGACCATGAATCTCAATGCTTGTGCCGGGCAAGCCCATGGCTCCAGCGCGCTGTCCGGATGAGCCGGTAATGATCACTCTGGTTTTTTCACCTTCCGGTTTGAAAATCCTGCCGCCCAGACCGTGCTGGCCCAGGGCATCTATCTCGATCCTCCCCGCCCCTTTTCCGGCAGCTTCCTGGATGCGTTCCTCCAGGATACGCGAAGGCACTCTTCCGTTTTCATCCTTTCCCCGGAGCCTGACCGTCTTAACCCTGCCCATCAGCAAACACTCCTATACCACATAGTTTATCTTGAGTCTCTCAGCGGCGGCCTTGTCCGCAATACCCAGGGCATCGGACATGCCTATGGGCAAGGAAGTGGAACGGCCCAGCGGAGCCAGGATCTTTTTTAACTCAATGTCGAATCCCAGGTATACATCCACTACTCTTTCAGCCACCTTTTCCGGATCAAGCCGTCGATAAAGTCTGGGATCCTGAGAAGTAATCCCTTTGGGACAGCGTCCGATGTTGCAGATATTGCAGCGGTCCCCTTCAGTTCCCAGGCACCCGGCAGCAGCCTGCATTATGTATTTGCCTATCTGTACCGCACTGGCTCCCAGCATGATCAGAGCCGCCGTATTGGATGCCAGATTGCCGTTCTTGCCAGTTCCCCCGCCGGCGATGATGGGCAGCTCATTCTGTTTGCCCAGTCCCACCAGATTCAAGTAACAATCCCGTATATTGGATGCCACTGGATGCCCCATGTGGTTCATGGACACATTGTAGGCAGCTCCTGTGCCCCCGTCCTCCCCGTCAATGGCCAGTCCGGCCGCATACGGATTCCTGGTGAGATTGTTCATAACCGCCAGGGAAGTGCTGGATGCCGATATCTTTGGATATACCGGAACCCTGAAGCCCCAGGCCATGCTCATGGACTGAATCATCTTGGCCACGGCTTCCTCGATGGAGTACTTGGTCTGGTGTGTAGGGGGACTGGGCAGGCTCACCCCGGGCGGCACTCCACGGATGGCTGCAATGAGCCTGTTCACCTTGTGCCACTGTAAAAGCCCCCCGTCACCCGGCTTTGCTCCCTGTCCGTACTTGATCTCCACTGCACAGGGATCTTCCTTCATCTGGGGAACAGAGTGAATTATCTCGTCCCAGCCGAAATATCCACTGGCAATCTGCAGGATCACGTACTTAAGAAATCGAGAGCGCAGAAGCCTGGGGGGACATCCTCCCTCCCCGGAACAAATGCGCACCGGCATTTTCAGCTCCTCATTAAGGTAGGCCACGCCCATCTGCAGCCCTTCCCACATGCTGGGAGATAGTGCTCCGAAGCTCATGCCCCCGATCATCAGCGGATAAATCTCCCTTACCGGGGGAACCCACCCGTTCTCCTGTCCGGCCTTGATTGCCTGGGCAGGGGGAAGGATACGTCCAATAAGGGTGCGTATTTCAAATTCGTGCCTCCCGGCATCCAGGGCCGGGTCTGTAAGCATGGAGATGCGCATGAACTTGATCTGATCCAGAACACTGTCCGAAAGATTTCGCCTTCCTCCCCTGGTCCTGGGCTGTCCCCCCTGGTCCCGATGAAACCTGAGCATATCAGTGGTTTCAGACTTGAGGGCCTGGATGGAATTGTTGGGACAAACCAGATTGCACATGGAACATCCGACACAGGCATAGGCCGGAGCTGTCCGCTGCCTGATGCCGTAATATACACTGGACTCTGAAGAAGGCTTCTGGCTTCCCAAAGGAGGAACATTTATATTTCTTTTACGGAAAACTCCCAGTTCTATGGCGTTGACGGGACAGACAGCAGTACAACGGCCGCAAAGGGTGCAGGTATGAAGATCCCAGTGTATCTGCCAGGGAAGGTCCCTTTGACTTAATGTGGACGGGGTAACGGCTGAGTTTGCCGGCATATTCTGACCTCCTTGCATTCAGGGGAGACAATAGCGGTATCAAGATGCATGGGCTGAAAATCCTTTGCCTTGTCCCGCTCGGGAATTACAGCGTCCAGGCCGCAGACCTCGGATGAAAAGGCATACAGACCCGATCTGCCGCCCACAATGCCGGGCCGCAGCTTTTTGCTGTCCTGGACCATGAACATGGTCTTGTCCGGCAGACAGCCGATCACACAGTTGGGACCATCAATGATCAGCCGTCTGCATGCCTGCTTGAGGCTGTTTAGAAGGTCCCTGTCAGGATGGTCCAGCATGTCCATGTCCTGCAGCGGGGTAATGACATGCTTGTAGAACTCGATGCCCAGACCGAGCTCCCTGAGGGTGAAATGCAGGATATGGGTGAAAACTTCAGAGTCTGACTGGTATCCCTCGTATCCAACCACTCCCTGCCTGCTGAGATATTCCTTGATGGGCACAAAAGCAGTGTTCTCGCCATTGGTCATGGTGGAAATACCCTGGATGAAAAAGGGATGGCAGGCGTAAAGGTTGATGCCGTAATTGGTGTTTTGTCTTCCCTGGGCCATGATCCTCCGGGCATAAAGCTCTTCCCTGTCCAGGCCCAGATAGGTACCGATATCCATGGGATCTCCTACCTCCTTGATCATGATCACATCAGGCCAGAAGCTGAAAACCACCATGTCTTTCCTGGCTTCACCCATGTGGCGGAGTTGGAGACGGACCTGAGTTAGATTGCGTTCCTGCATATCCGCAGAGAGAATGTTCCATTCCGGAGGAGGCTCAAAGGCCTGGATCAGGTAAACTTCCCGCGCGGGAGTACCCGGAGGGGGCTCGCCATGAGTTTCAAGCATGAGCTGGTACCTGGGAACAAACCCTTGAGCGGACATGTATTCTTCCAGCCGGCGCATTCCGGAACGGGTAAATATTCCTGAAAGAATGGGCAGTTCCCTGAACCTGCTGAAAGCTCCGTCCAGATCGCTCAGGAAGAGCCCTACCCCTGATCCGTCGTGACCCTCCTTCATCATGTCCAGGGCTTCGATGGCTTTGATGGGAGAAAGAGCAGTGGTACTGGTGATGGAAAAAAGGCGGCACATTATTTCCTCTTTGATGTGTTACTCTGACATTTCATAAAAAAATCTGCAAACAGGCATCGTTATTGTAATTAAGAACAACCTTAATGCAAGTGACAAAACCCCAAAGACGCCATTCCGGATAAAGATGTTCATATTTAAACTGTATATAAAATCCACACGTTGCGTCGAGGAGCCAAAAACTTGATGGCCTGCAAGGCGAGTAAACACCCTCGACAGATCTTTGTCAAGAATGTAAACATATTCGAAAAAGATACCGTTAAAACCAAATCAACTTGCATATTTTTGCCTGACGCACAAAGTACAAACCTGACAATGCCTGTCCAACAAAGATCAGGTAATTTTACTTTTTTGTAAAATACATCAAGCTGATTATGCTCACAAATCTCTTATGTTCCAGGCAGGTTCTGCTCAAACCTTATCAGCAACCAATATTGCCGGTTCATCCGACTGGAGCATACTGCCGCATATCTAACCACGCCTATGGCCTGGTTAATATTCTTAAGAACATTTTTATAAGCCAGAAACGCTTGAACCGGATTAACCATATTTCTTTCAGGGGTGAAAATCATCAAAACAAAAATGATAATTATAATAATTCTGTTTATTATTGACAATGACTGGGTTTATGCTCCAAAATATGATGCCACACTTGAACAAATAAACTCTTTTGCGTCGTATGCCCGCAAGCGGCTTTTTACCAGCAAAAAGCCAAATGCCTGTTATCCACACCCAGAACACAAGGAGGACAGTCATGTGCGATTATGGATGAAAGGATAGAGGCAGATGAAAAGCTTCAACATGCCCATCACACCAACCAAAGGCTTTGTCTTTTTTTGTTTGAAAGGAGGACCAACATGAATTCCCAGGACGCAAAAACTTATCTGGCCAGCCTGTGTCTGGCTGCCCTGCTCACAGGCGGCGGCTTAGCCGCTCCGGGGCAGGCTTTTGGCATGGGACAGAGCGGCTGTTCCACCAACGGGACCGCCCAGGAAACAAATGGCAATGGGGATAACGATGACGATGACGAAATTGTCGATCCAGACGGCAACGGGGCCTGAGAAGGCAACGGCAGCTGATAAGCTGTAGCGGACGCAGGCTGCGTCCTTTATACCTTTCTCCCGCACCGCCAGGTGGGTGGTGCGGGAACAAAAGAATATCAAAGGCATATTTTTCTGCAATTCAACCCCGGAGACATACAGCATGAACTGCTCCAGGACCAAGCCGGAGGAAGTATATTCGACCTGCCGAAGGCTTGTTTCATCCCGGGACTGGTCTACACTCATGGAAGAGTCCCGAGAAAATACTGTCTGGCAAGATATCCCGAAAATCATTTCTTCCAAAGGTCAGGAAATGGGTTTTCCGGAATACCTGCACGATCTCTCCCGTCTGGAGGCCGCCCTGCAGGCCTGTCTGGACATGCAGGAGGATATGCCTGCACAGCCAGAACAAAAGATGCTCAATCCTTCCCTGCTCATTTTAGAACTGCAGTGGCAGGGCCTGACCGGTCTTGTTGATTCATCCGGCAAAAAGGATTTATCACCAGTTCATGGACCGGAAACGGTGCTGGTATGGCTGGATCCCCTTAAAAACCTGGCCCGGGCTCAACCTGCAGACGAAAGAATCCTCCTGGCCCTTAAAATCGTTGCTGAAAACCTGCACATGGGCAATACCGCCCTGGAGCATAAAATCCCAGTAGCCAACCTGCACCGGATCGTGGACCAGGCAGTGGCCAAGGGACTCGTTCTTGCTCCCGAGTCCGGGCTGAAAAGAAACCCGGCCATATTCATCCCCCTGGAAAAGACATTTGAGCGTTTTCTGCATCCCAGGGTCTTCACCCTGCAATGGCACATCACCCAGTCATGCGATCTCAACTGCAAACACTGCTATGACCGCACTTCCCGCAGAGAAATGTCTTTTGATTCAGCCCTGCAGGTGCTGGACCACCTGGAGGAATTCTGCCGGACAAAAAAAGTACGGGCCAAGGTAACTTTTACCGGAGGCAATCCCCTGCTGTATTCTCATTTTGACCAGCTGTACCTGGAGACCGTGAAACGCGGATTTCCGGTGAACATCCTGGGCAATCCCGCCTCAAGGCAGCGTCTGGAAAGACTGCTGGAAATCCAGACGCCCTCCATGTATCAGGTCAGCCTGGAGGGTCTGCGGGAGTATAACGATTTTGTCCGGCAGCAGGGTTATTTTGATAAGGTTATGAATTTTTTGCCCCTGCTCAGGGAGCTGGGCATCCCCTCGCAGGTCATGCTTACCCTGACCAGGGACAATATGGATCAGGTCCTGCCCCTGGGGGAACTCCTCAGAGACCGTGCGGATACTTTTACTTTCAACAGACTCTCGGCAGTAGGCCAGGGGGCCGACCTGCTGATGCCGGCTCCGGAAGATTACCGGTCCTTCCTCAAGGAGTACATACAGGAAACCGCAAATAATCCTGTTTTGGGACTGAAGGACAACCTCATTAATATCATCAGGGATGAAAATGAAGACAAACCCTTTGGCGGATGTACCGGTTTCGGATGCGGGGCCGGGTTCAATTTCGCCACCCTGCTCTGCGACGGAGAAGTGCATGCCTGCCGGAAATTTCCTTCGTACATGGGCAATATCTTTAACGAGGGTCTGCTGAACTCCTATGATTCAAAGGCAGGAATAAGATACAGGGACGGCAGCGCAGCCTGCCGCCAGTGCAAGCTGCTGCCCGCCTGCGGCGGATGCCAGGCAGTTATATTCAGCCTGGGCCTGGACCCTTCCCTGGACCGCGATCCTTACTGTTTTTACTCCCTGGCTCCTTAACAGGATGTTCAAAGACCCGGTGAACAGCTTTTCAAAGTGTTGCTTGTTTACTCAGGTCTTTTGCTTTTTCAGATAATTTATAGCAGAGCGGGCGGCTATGGCCCCTTCGCCTACGGCCACGCTGATCTGCATAAAGCGGCCAACGCAGTCGCCTGCGGCAAAAATTCCAGGCACATTGGTCTTCTGCTCGTGATCGGCCTCGATAAATATCTTCTGAGTGGTGATGCCCAGGGAATAGGCAAAATCCATTGAAGAAGCCTCGCCCATGGCCACGAACAGGCCGTCAACATCCATGACCTGGTCGTTTTCCAGGATCGCCCTTTCCAGAAACTGGTCTCCTTCCAGCCGGACTATCTTGTCCCTGAGAACAGGGACATTCATCTCCTTGAGGCGCTCCAGATAGATGTCAGGCATATCCGGTTCCCTGCCCTGGGTGAAAATTTTGACGTCAGGAGTATATTCCTTGAGTTCCAGAGCCTGGTTGGCGGCAAAGACCCCTTCCCCCACCACGGCAACTTTTTTTCCCCGAAAGAAAAAACCGTCGCAGCTGACGCAATAGGACACCCCCTTGCCTTCGTACTCGGAAATATTTTTGATCCCTGGCCTCACCCGGCTTACGCCTGTAGCCAGAATCACTGCCCTGGCCCTGTGCTCGCCGGAATCGGTCCTGATTCTGAAGGTCTGGTCCGGCTCCATATGAATCGCCAGAACTTTTTCGCAGATGAGTTCAGCACCGTATTTAACCGCGTGGTCGCATCCGAGCTCCATGAGCTCCTTACCCTTGATCCCCTGGGGAAATCCGAAATAATTGTCTATATCGTAATCTCCGGCCACCTTGGGATCACACCCTAGAACAAGCGTATCCAGCCCGGCCCTGGCAGTGTATATGGCTGCGGAAAGACCGGCCGGCCCCTGTCCGATTATTGCAACGTCTCTATTGGACATTATCCGCTCCTTGTTTAAGGTGCTAAAAAATAGTGCGAAAGACCCTGCAGAACACCCCATTCGCCTTCTCTAAATATTCTTCGACAACCTTCAACACTGATGCCGCGTCCCTTTTCGGTTTTTTCCAGGACATCCCTGGGATTGAATCCGGTTTCGGCCCAGAAAAGATTGGCTCCGGCAACCGCTCCCAGGGCGCAGGGCTCATGGGTGCAGAAGCCCTTTACCGCCCTTGGCGTTCCCAGCCTGGTCACGGCCACGATCTGGGCAGTGCGGAGTTCGCTGATCATACCTCTTGCGGCCATCTCTGTTCCGGGTATTTCAATTCTCCTGGCGGCTCCGCTGAATGCCGGCAGGATTGAAGCCGCAAAAATAATGGCTTCAGCCAGCTCTTCATTGGTGTGCTCCGGCCCCACAGGTTCCACGCAGGTGCCCACCTTCAGTCCGGCTTCCTGAAAATTGCGCATGCTCTTTTTCCGCTTTTCAGGCGGAATAAGGGTATCCACTCCTTCTCTCATCCTCAGGGCATGATACACCCCGGTATAACCAGCGTCCCTGATCCTTACGGCCCGCTCAAGGTTCTGATCACCTACGTTGGCCACCATGACCGTATCCGGATCCAGCGATTTTCTGATCTCCTGAGAAATCTCCATAAACTGTTCAAAAGGATAATGGGCCGTGGTCATGACGTAAAGGGCATTGACCCCCTGCTCCTGGAACTTTATGGCATAGCTTACAGCTTCATCCGGGCTTATTCTCGTCTCTTCCGCAAAAACACGGTTGACTCTGGCGAATGAACAGAACCTGCAATCGCAGGCGCACGGAGCAAGATCCAGGGCCAGCTGCCCATGGACTTCAGCATGTCCGCCGGAGAGCTCCCTGGAAATGCGGCCGGCTTCAGCCATAATGCGGAAAGTTTCAGGAGAATCAGGGGGATATGAAAGAAGGTAAACCAGTTCTTCCCGGGAAAGAACCTCCCCGTTGCCGGATTTTTGAATCAGGTCGTCAAAATGCATACCGTTACAATTCTCCTTTGATTCTTTTGACCAGTCTGGGCAGATACAGGGAAAAGGCCAGCAGGGCCAGAGAAAGAAACACCTGCCAGGACAGAAGACCGCTCCATTCTCCTGACAACCAGACATCTCTCAGAGTGCCGATGAAAAAGGTTAGAATGAAGGTCCCGGCAATTATACCGAATGCTGTACCAAAAAAATAGTCCCAAAATCTGACCCGGGTCAGGCCCATGCCGAAATTCATTGGAGTGAAAGGAAAATAGATCAGGCGCAGATAAAGAACAGTAGCAAAGCCGTGGCGCTCGATGGCTTCATCGTATTTTTTCATTCTGTCGCCAACAATGGAAGCTGCAAAGTCCCTGCCCAG